>CANOHX010000019.1 GCA_947565885.1 uncultured Lachnospiraceae bacterium | reverse complement strand
GAAATGAAACGAGTAAAACGCTATGGAGCAGGCTTTAGCCTGACGTGATGCCATAACCTGATATTCAAACAATCACTCCCCCGCCAACCACCGTATCTTCCTCATAGAACACCACCGCCTGCCCCGGCGTGATGGCGCGTACTGGCTCATGGAAATGGCAAATGACCCTGTCGTTATCCGTCTTACGGATGGTACAGGGCGCTCCCTGGTGATTATAGCGGATTTTAGCAGTTACCTCCATCTCCCCCTGCAAATCAGGAACCGACATAAAGTTCAGATGTTCTGCACAGACAATGTCCCCGAACACTTCCTCATTGCTGCCCAGCACAACTTCATTTGTATCCGGGCGGATTTCCGTGACAAACACCGGGCTTCCCAAAGCGATGCCCAGCCCCTTGCGCTGCCCGATTGTGTAATGGGTAATCCCCTTATGCTGCCCCAGCACCTGACCCGCTGCTGTCACAAAATTCCCTGCCGGGGGAACTTGGCCCTGCGCTTCCCGCTCAATAAATGCCGCGTAATCATGGTCGGGGATGAAGCAGATTTCCTGGCTGTCCGGCTTGTCTGCCGTCCGCAGCCCGATTTGCTCGGCTATGGCGCGGATTTCTTCTTTGGTGTAATCGCCCACCGGCATCAGGGTATGCGCAAGCTGTGGCTGCGTCAGGTTATACAGGGCATACGTCTGGTCTTTGGCAGCCGTGGCAGACTTGCGCAGCGCATATCTGCCGTTCGCAAGCTGCGCAATCCGGGCATAGTGCCCAGTGGCAATGTAATCTGCACCGATGTCCATGCTGCGTTTTAACAAGGACTCCCATTTCACATAGCGGTTACAGGCGATACAGGGATTGGGCGTACGCCCGCGCAGATATTCCTCCACAAAATAATCTATGACCTGTTTCTTAAATTCCGTTTTAAAATTCATCACATAATAAGGAATGCCAAGCATCTGCGCAACACGTCTGGCATCATCCACTGCTGACAGCCCACAGCAGCCTCCGTTTTCCTCCAAGGCAGATTCTTCTTCCTCCTGCCAAATCTGCATAGTGACGCCGATTACCTCGTAGCCCTGCTCTTTTAAGAGCCAGGCTGCCACTGAAGAATCCACGCCACCAGACATTCCTACTACTACTTTTTTCTTATTCATAATATTTTTATTGACTCCGATAGGAGGCATCACATTTAGTAATCTTCTTCTTCCTCTTCTTCGCTGATATCATTCTTAGGCTTTTCCAGTCCCTCAATCTTGATGCCGTTCTTCTCTGCATAATCCCAAAGGGCTGCGTGGATTGCCTCCTCTGCCAGCAGGGAACAGTGAACCTTGACGGGCGGAAGTCCATCCAACGCCTCCATCACGGCTTTGTTGGTGACCTTAAGCGCTTCCTGCACGGTCTTTCCCTTTACCAGTTCCGTTGCCATGGAGCTGGTTGCCACGGCTGCGCCGCAGCCAAAGGTCTTAAATTTCACGTCCTGAATGATTCCATCGCCGTCAATATCCAGGAAAATACGCATAATATCGCCGCATTTGGCGTTTCCTACCGTGCCTACACCGCTGGCATTTTCAATTTCCCCTACATTCCTGGGATTTTTAAAATGGTCCATTACTTTTTCACTGTACATTTCTCTTCCTCCAGAATTTTTATATAAATAAATAATATCATCGAATACTATTCATGTTTTTTCATATAGTCCTCATACAATGGGGACATTTCCCTCAGTTGGGTGACAATCTCTTTGATGGCATCCACAGTATAATCAATATCTTCCAAGGTCGTATCTGCTCCCAGCGTCAGACGAAGGGAACCATGGGCAATCTCATGCGGCAGGCCGATGGCAAGCAGTACATGGGATGGATCCAGGGAGCCAGACGTGCAGGCCGAGCCGGAAGAACCGCAGATTCCTTTCATGTCAAGCATAATCAGCAGGGATTCTCCTTCCACAAACTGAAAACAAATGTTCACATTATTAGGCAGCCGGTTCTTCCTGTCGCCGTTAACCCTGGTAAAGGGAATTTCTTTCAATACACGTTCCATGAGATGGTCACGCAGTTCGCACTCCTTTGCCGCGCGCTCCTTCATTGTTGCAAGGGCAAGTTCCACCGCTTTGCCAAAACCGACAATCCCCGGAACATTTTCCGTACCCGCGCGGCGTTTCCTCTCCTGCGCACCTCCGTGCAGGAAAGAACGAATTTTCACACCTTTGCGGATATAGAGGAAACCGATGCCCTTAGGTCCATTCAGTTTATGTCCGCTGCTGCTCATCATATCAATATTCAGCTCATCCACATTGATGGGCAGCTGCCCAAATGCCTGAACGGCATCTGTGTGGAACAGCACGCCATGCTCCCTGGCAATTCTGCCAATTTCTGCCACCGGTTCAATTGTGCCAATCTCATTGTTGGCAAACATAATGGAAATGAGGATTGTATCGGGGCGGATGGCTTTCTTCAGTTCTTCCAGCTTCACTACGCCGAACTCATCCACATCCAGATACGTCACCTCGAAGCCGTTTTTCTCAAGCCACTCGCAGGTGTGGAGGATTGCATGATGCTCAATCTTGCTGGTAATGATGTGTTTCCCTTTGTCTTTGTATGCCTCTGCAGTGGCTTTCAGCGCCCAGTTATCAGATTCGCTGCCGCCCGCCGTAAAATAAATCTCATTATCTTTCGCACCTATAGCATCTGCGATTGTCTCCCGCGCCAAAGTGACTGCTTCCTTGCTTTTTGCCCCAAACTCATACACCGTGGAAGCATTTCCATATAACTCGCTGAAATAAGGAAGCATCGCTTCCACAACCTCCGGCGCTGTCCTCGTCGTTGCCGCATTGTCCAAATATATCATTTTCTTCATACTTACACCTCTGTTATTGAATTGTTTTGCTCTCTTTCACAAGCTCGCCGATATAAATACTGTCCACGGTATCATTGATGCTGTCATTAATCCGCTTCCAGACAATTTTGCTGACACACTGCGAAGAACCGGTACAATGTGTCTTGATATCATTATCAATGCCCGCACACTCCACCGGGGTTAAGTCGCCCTCCAGCGCCCTCAGCACGTCCCCTACGGATATTTCATCCGCCGGCATGGCGAGCCTGTATCCGCCGTTGACGCCGCGTACACTCTTTACAAGCCCAGCCCTTTTCAGCTTCGCCATCAGCTGTTCAAGATAGCTGACAGAAATCTCCTGCCGCTGCGCAATGCTGGTTAAGGAAACCGGCTGGCTCTCCCCACAGACTGCCAGGTCAATAAAAGCCCTTAGTCCATATCTTCCCTTTGTAGATAATTTCAAATTCCCACCTTCTATCTGCTTTCGGTACGGCAAGCAGAGACATTCTCTGTCCCTTTCCTCTGTCCTGCCTTACATTTCCAAATTCAGGCTTCCGATTCAATATCCGAGTATTTTGGTCGGATTTCATCACAAACGCATAGTACCATGCTTTTATTCTGCTGTCAAGTGAATTTTTTATGCATGAGAGGTTTTTTATGCACATATGTTTGAAGTAACCCTTTCGATTATCTTGGAGTTTTTATGAAAACTGATTCTTTACGCAGACATCCGCTGATTGCAGGCACGATGCTCTTAACCATGTCAGGAGTGCTCTCCCGGGTCATTGGCTTTTTCTATAGAATATTCCTTTCGCAGAGAATTGGTGCTGAGGGAATGGGCATATACCAGCTTACCATGCCCATTTACATCCTAACTATCTCCCTGACTTCTTCCGCCATACAGACTGCCATCTCGCGCTTCGTTGCACAGGCCGCTGTCTCTTCTGCAGCAGACTGCCACGCTTCCCCTGGCGGCGTACGCTACGGCGGCAATGCAGAAACTGGAAGAGGCCGCTTTTCTG
This sequence comes from uncultured Lachnospiraceae bacterium, assembly GCA_947565885.1. GTDB lineage: Bacteria > Bacillota > Clostridia > Lachnospirales > Lachnospiraceae > Petralouisia. The sequence continues at coordinate 20,525 of CANOHX010000019.1, read as the reverse complement.
CCAAAAAAATGCTGTCCGTACGCAGAGGCGCCGGTAATACGCTCTGCAATGAAAGCTGTTATCTTTTTGCCGGATTGCTTCTCTCGCTGACGTTATCTTTCCTTTGCACGGTTGTACTATACCAGTTTGCCGAACCTATCGCCATACATTTCCTGGAAGAGCCACGGTGCGCATCCCTGCTGCAGATCATCGCCCTCTCCATTCCTTTTGGAGCTGTCCATTCCTGTATCAACGGCTATTTTTATGGACTGAAGAAGACTTTTGTCCCTGCCAGCTCCCAACTCATCGAACAGCTTGTGCGCGTGTTAAGTGTCTGGCTTTTCTTTGAGATTTCTCTGGAAAAATACCATGCCATTTCCCTGAACCTGGTGGTCTGGGGGCTGGTCGCCGGAGAAGCCGCCGCCGTACTGTTTTCCATCAGTTTTTTACGGATGAAAAAGAGCCGCGGCAGCCGTATCCATGCGGTAAGGCAGATTTTCTTTCTCTCCCTGCCCTTGACTGCTAACCGTGTTATGGTTAACCTCCTGCAAAGCATGGAAGCTGTGATGCTCCCTGGCCAGCTTCGGCTATACGGCTATTCTCCCACTGAAGCGCTGAGCGTATATGGCATCCTCACCGGAATGGCTCTGCCGATGGTCCTCTTCCCATCCGTGCTGACGAATTCCGTCTCCGTCATGCTGCTCCCACTGATTGCAGAGGCACAGGAAAAGGAGGAGAAACGCTACATCATAAATGCCATCAAAAAAACTTGCTTTTACAGCCTCCTGCTCGGATTTTTCTGTACCGCTATGTTCCTGGTCATGGGGAGATGGATGGGCTCTGTGCTATTCTCTAATGAGCTAGCCGGAACGTTCATCGTGACCTTAGGCTGGATCTGCCCTTTCCTTTATCTGTCCACTACGCTGCACAGCATTTTAAATGGACTCGGCAAGACGACTTACACATTCTTCTTAAACATCCTGGGGCTTGGCATCCGCATCGCTTTCGTACTGTTTATCATCCCCCTTGCCGGAATCAAAGGCTACTTATGGGGGACGCTGCTCAGTCAGGTCACCATGGCTGCCGGCGCGCTGCTTATGCTCTTTATCCGCTCCGGCGCAGCGAAAAACCATCACCGGAACTGAACTCACCCGCCTGCCATGGACCGGACAGACAATACGCAGACGGAGCAGCGAATTTCACACACACCTGAAATTCTGCTGCTCCAACTGGTTATCCTTATATAATATTGGCTTAACGTCCGTTACGCCAGTTCCTTCTTAACGCTCTTCCTGCGCTTCACCTTGGCCTGATACAGCAATTCATCTGATTTCTGGATCAGTTCATTTAAATCCGTATCCTGGTCGCAGGAGAATTCATAGATTCCAATAGAAATCTCCACGTAATACGGCTTCATGCTGGAACGGTTAAAACGCTCGCTGACAATCTTAAGCCCATCCATGGTTGCATTTTTAAAATCATCTTTCTCTGAGAATACCAGGGAAATAAATTCATCTCCGCCAATCCTCGCAGTAATAGCGTCCGGAGGCAGGATTTCCCGCAGCTGGTTCGCCACGCCGCGGATTGCAAAATCCCCGGCGGTATGCCCATAACAGTCATTGATTTCTTTCAAATGGTCCAAATCTCCAAATATCAGGAACGCTTTCTTGCCCAATCCCTGCTGGCAGCAGCGGATGGAACGTTCCATAAATCCCCGGCGGTTCAAAAGCTGCGTCAATTCATCATACTCCGAGACAAAGCTTAAGATATCATTCTGTTCCTGAATCGTGCGCAATGATTTCTGCAGTTCCCTCTGGGATTCTTTCTCCATCTGGTTCAGTTCCAGGAACCGCAGCAGCGGACCCACCTGCAGGCTGCAGAGCTGCAGGAACGGAATATCTTCCTGCGCCGCCTCGCACAGCATCATGCCATACTGCTTATCACCGGAAAACAGCACGACCGCCGTCAGCGCCATAGGGTTATCGGAACTGATAAAGGAAGCAAAGCCATTATCCATCGTCACACGGGGACGTTTCCCTTTCTCATAACAGACCATCTCCTCCCCGAGAAACCAGGAACACAGGTAAATCTCATTAGGAAAGAAAGGAGCCATTCCTCCCTTGTGGATAACCGGCTTGTCATACAAATAAATATAACAGCTTTTGATTCTCATAATCTGAAGGCGTTTCATAATATAAGTAAGGGCTTTTGAAACCCCATCTTCCGTCGCTATGCCCGACAGGTCCTGAATCAGGGTAGGCACAAACCAGCTCTTGCGGTTCGTATCTATGACTTCCTCCTCCAGCTTAGAGACATTTGCAAAATGGATATACTGCCTGGTCGCATCCAATGCCATCAAAAGCTGTTCCTGCTCCTGTGCGCTCTCCGCATTGGCAATAAGCACCTGCATGAGATTTGTCAGGTTCTCCAACAGCAAAGAAATTGACATATGGTCATAATCCGTAAGTTCCTGCAGAATATCCATCAGATGTTCCAGGTTGACTTCCTCCCCGCTCTGGCGGCAGATGGTACGATTGATATGATTAAAATAATCTAAAATCAGACCTGAATAACGGTTACGCTCCTCCTGATAAGGAATTGACGACAATAACTCTGTGGATATATTGCCCATCGCTTTGATGATGTATTGCTCTTTCTCATCATGGTCCGCAAATATCAGGGACTGCTTCTTCCCATAATCACATCCGCAGGATGCCCTGATATGTAAATCCACCGGCAAACGCTGTTCAAACATCACCTGCTTTTCACACAGCGCAATGGCATTTTTGAGCGCCAGATAGCTGAACTTAAATCCGTTCTGCGATACGCTGGTTAAAAGAGGGTCCATTGTCCGTGCAAGCTCCACATCGTCAAAACCAGTAACTGCAATATCCCTTCCTACCCGCAGGCTTCTCGCAAAACATACCTGATAGCAGCATTTCGCCATATTGTCATTGGCACAGATGATTGCCTCAAGCCCCGGATTATTATCCAGAAGATATTTTACCTGCTTCTTCACATGAACGGAATAATCACCATAGGCAATCATGGTATCGCTGACCGGCAAGCCGTGCTCCTCCATCACATCGCAGTAAGCCTGAAGCCTCTCCACAGCGTCCATATTGGTCTTCGGACCGCTGAGGAAAGCAACTTTCCGATATCCATGATCCACCACCAAATGCTCAATGACGGCACACATCCCTTTATAATTATCCGACATCATATAGGGGGCCTCAAACCCCTCCAGCTTTTCGCCAATCAAAAGATATGGAATGTCGGCATATTGATGCAGAAATGCCTCCTTCTCCTCCCTCGTCCGATAATAAGAAAGCGCTGCATAAGAGATAATCATGGCATCCGGTTTTGTAAAATGCGCATACGCATACACGGTGTCAAACTGATAGCTGTAATCTTCCTCTGATTCCGTAACAAACACATCCAGACAATACTGCGGGATGCGAGGGCCCATCAAATATACAATATTCACGTCCTCTTTCTGCGCACACGTATAAAAACCTCTCAGAAGCTCCCCTGAATAGTCGGACTGCATATCGCCCAACATAATCGCAATTGTGTATCGTTTTTTCTGTTCCTCCCTCATAGCAGCAATCCTTTCACAGTAAACCTTTCCCCAATCAATAACTACTTTTATTTTATACTTATTTTTCTTCCATTACAAGTTGTTCCTTTTGTATATTATTTACGAAATCCGCAGTGAAAAAATAGCAATATTTACCACAGGGTTCGACACGAACCCTTGGATTGCTACATCATTTCGTCACAAAAGGGAAAAATATCCCTTATGTATATGGCTAAAATTTCCGAAACTTATTGACATCCTCCACCAGCTCTTTGATACAGCGGATCTGGTTATCAAAAATTCCGGCTTTGTAGAGATTTATCAAAATCATGCCCACCGGCACGGCAATAATCATGCCAATCACGCTGCTGACCTTGTAACCGATATACATGAAAATCAGCGTTGCCAGCGGATTCATGCCGATACTGTCGCCTACTATCTTCGGCTGGATAACCTGGCGCACCACCTGGGTAACTGCATAGAGGATTACAAGGCCCACCGCAATCTCATAGTCTGCAGAAAGGATCTTTATCACTGCCCAGGGAATCAGCACCGTGCCCGTGCCAAAAAAGGGCAAGGCATCCAGAAATGCCACCAAAAATGCTACCAACGGCGCATATCCGACTTTCATAATCAGCAAGCCCACCACCAGAATCACATAGACCACGCCCATAATCTTAAACTGCGCCTTAAAATAGCCGCCCACGGCGCGCTTAAGGTCCGTGATGACCCCGGACACCCTGTCCCACATTTCTCCGGGCACATATTTTTTCACGCCCTGCAGTATCTCATGCCGCTCCGCGGTAAAAAAGTAAGCGGAAAGGAGGCACATGATGATGGCTATCAACGTGCCGGGCACGTTCTTGGCAAAATTTCCCACCGCGCCAACGGTAGGTTCCCCGATGGTCTGCACCAGCCCGCTCAAGTAACCGGACAGGTTGGACGTCACCTGCATCAGATTTCTCTGGGTATCTTTGGGCAGCCTGTTATAGACAATCTGCAGATTCTCCCCAATTTCCTGGAAATCATTCTGCCAGTTTTCATAAATCTGCGGCAGATTCTCTATCAGGTTGCCGGTCTCCGCCACCAATTTGCTGATTCCAAGATATCCAAGCAGCACGACAACCGCAAGAACGGCAATGATAATCATCATAGAACCATGCTTACGCACAATCTTTAATCTTTTTTCCAGAAAACGGACCAGCGGATTGGCAATCATAGAGATAATCCAGCCAATTACAAACGGCATGAAAAAGGTAATCAGCCTGGGAAAAATCACGCACAGGAATACGATGGTAAGCGCTGCAACCAGAAGATTCATCAGTATCTTCAAATACTTTGTAGATTGTTTCAACAACAACACCTCCTACAGATTCTCATTAATACACAATACAATTCGCCCCCGCCAAGGTCAAAGACGCTAAACATTGTTGCGGCTTCCCCACCAATAGGTGGCAAAATAGATGATGGAAGCAAGGATGGCGATGGTCGGTCCCGTCGCCACATTGACATAATAGGAAATCACCAGCCCCATAATGCCCGAAAATACGGAAAACAGTATTGCAAAGAAGTGATATTCCCTCATATTCTCAGAGAGATTCCTTGCCGCTGCCGCTGGAAGGATTAAAAGCGCATTGATAATGAGGATACCCACCCATTTGATGGATACCATCACAATCAGCGCCACCAGCACGGCAAAAAGGTTTTCCATCCAGCCCACAGGAATATGCCGGCTTTTCGCCAACGTGCGGTTCAGGCTTACCGCCAGCAGCTTGTTAAATCCAAATATCCAAAACACCAGCGTAACCACAAGGATTACAAAGAGATACATAATCTCCTGCGGCGTAATGCTCAATATATCACCCACCAGCAGCCCGGAATACCTGCTGAAATTGCCCCCCTGGGACAAAATGGCAAGTCCCACGGCAATACTGCAGGAAGAAAACACAGATATCACAGTATCCGTAGCGGAGGAAACTTTGCTGCTGATGAGATTCAAAAGCAAGGCAAACACTATGGCAAACAATGCCATGGACAGATTGGTATTATTTACGCCGAGCACTACGCCCACGGCTATCCCCGTCAAAGCGGAATGTCCCAGGGCATCGGAAAAAAACGCCATCTTGCGGCTGACAATCATCGTCCCCATCAAACCGAACAGCGGCGTAATAATTAAGATTGCGAGAAACGCATACCTCATAAAATCATACTGCAGCCAGGAGAAAAAATCCATCTACGCTTCCTCCTTTCGGCTTCCAAAAACCTGGGCAAATTCCGGGCTCTGAAAAACTTCGCGCACGCTTCCCTGCCTGCGCACGCTCCCATCCAAAAGCACTACTTTATCTGCGTACTGCCTTACATAATCTAAATCGTGGGAAATCAGGATAACTGCCAAATCATAATTCTCTTTCAGATGATAAATTGTCCTGTAAAACAGTTCCATGCCGTTTTTATCAATTCCTGAAACAGGTTCATCCAGCAGCAGCAGATTGGGGGAATTCAGCAATGCCATTGACAAGAGCACCCTCTGCTGCTCTCCGCCAGATAAGTTGCAGACCTGTTTGTCCATCAGATGGCTTACCTCAAAAATCTCTAAGTGCTCTTTGATCTGCTGGCGGATTTTTTTGCCTCGCATAAGAAAAACCGGCACATTGCTTTGGTAGGAGGCAATCATATCGTAAACGCTGACCGGAGTCTGTTTCTCCACATTCATAGACTGTGGCACATAGCCGATTTTCAGCTTCTGTATCCGCCCATTCTCCCGGTCCTTAAATTCGATATTGCCGGTATGGGGGATATCCCCCAAAATGGCACGAATCAGCGTGGACTTCCCAGCGCCATTACGCCCAATGACAACATTCAGGCTGCCGCAGTGAATATGAAGGTTAATATCCTTCAAAATCTCCTGCTCGCCCAACGTAACGCCAAGATGGTTGATTTTGATGCAATGCAGCCCACAGGGCACGATAATTTTCCGCAAATAAATTTCCTTCTTCCTATATACAGACTATAAGCTTCCCAAGATACGTCCAACCCCTGTCAGATACCTGCTTTCACGCTTCAATGTCCCTCTGCACGGCTTCCAATTATGCCTAATCCGCGCCAAATACCTGCTTTAACGCTTCAATATTCTGCCGCACAGCCTGCAGGTAACTGTCCATCTGGTAATCGCCCCGCACCAGGGTATCCAAATAGCAGACTTTTACCTGCGTCTGGGCTTCCACGGTATCCCCCATTTCCTTGCCGTACAGTTCTTCTGCAAATACCACCGCTACCTGGTTCTCTGAGATTTCACGCATGACGTCCGCCACCTCCCGGGCGCTGACCTGACGCTCCTCGTCCAAATCCAGGCAATATACTACATCCATGCCCAGTTCTTTCGCTACATACTCGTACGCCTCATGGAAAATCACCGCCGACTTCCCGGATGTGACCTCTCGAAGTTTCTCCATCTCCTCCGTCAGCAACTGAATCTTCTCGCCGTACCGTGCGGCATTTTCCTGATAAACATCTGCATGGGCAGGGTCTGCTTCAATAAACGCTTCGGCAATATTTTCTACCATCTGCCTGTAACATCTCGTATCCATCCAGACGTGGGCATTCTCCCCCTCCTGCAGGTCCATGCCCTCGGTGGTTTCCACAATCGCCAGGTCAGGATACGACTGCCCCACTTTAGCAAGAAAATTCTCTATCCCGCCGCCGTTTACCAGAAATAAGTCCGCCCCAGACAGCAGAATCATGTCCTGTGGCGTAAGCTGGTAATCGTGCATACACCCGGTCTGCGGCTCACTGAGGTTTTCCAGGACAATGCCCGGGCTGTCTTTCGCCACATTACATGCGGCAATATAAACCGGATAGAAAGAAGTCACCACGCAAATCTGCTGAGTTTTCTGTCCCTGTGCTTCCATATTTATATACACCTTTGTAAAAATACCGCCTGCCAGTGCAATGGCAAGCAGCATCACAGATACAAACAGGTATTTATTTTTTCCCATGATTCCCTCCCTGGGAATTCTCCTTTGGCTCTTTCGGCGCATCTTCATCAAATCCCAGCAGTTCATCCACCAGATTCCAGATTTCCTCCCTCCCCTGTTTTGTCAATGCAGAATATGGCAGGACGACTGTCCCAGGCTTCACATTCAGCCCGGCCTTAATCATCTTCACATGTTTTGCCACCTGGCTTCGCTTAATCTTATCAAGCTTCGTGGCAATGATAATCGGTTCATATCCCTGATAGACAATCCACTCATACATCTGTTTATCATTTGCAGAAGGCTCATGGCGGATATCAATCAGCAAAAACACTGCCTGCAGCTGTTTGGAAATATGGAGGTAATTCTCAATCATCCTCCCCCATTTTTCTTTTTCCTTGACATTCGCTTTGGTATAGCCATAGCCCGGAAGATCTACCAGATACATGCAATGATTGATATTATAATAGTTAATAGTCTGGGTCTTGCCCGGCTGCGAAGAGGTCCGCGCCAGCGACTTGCGGTTCATCAGCCCATTAATCAGAGAGGACTTCCCGACATTTGATTTCCCGGCAAAGGCAATTTCCGGCTTGTCCGTATCCGGCAGCTTACTGGTGACGCCGCAGACAATTTCTAATTCTACTGATTTGATTACCATATCGTTACTCCTTCACCAATGCTGTCTCTAACACCTGTTCCATATTTTCCACAAACACGATTTCCAGGCCTTTTTTAATTTCCTGGGCAATCTCTTCCACATCCGGCTCATTTTTCCCCGGGACGCAGATAGTCTTAATGCCCGCATTCTTTGCCGCAAGGATTTTCTCTTTCAGCCCGCCGATAGGCAGCACCCTGCCGCGCAGCGTAATCTCCCCGGTCATCGCCACATCCTTGCGCACCTTGCGTTTCGTGATTGCCGACAGCATCGCTGTCGCCATCGTAATCCCGGCAGAGGGTCCGTCCTTGGGCACTGCCCCTTCCGGGATATGGATATGGATGTCATATTCCTTGAAAAATTCTTTGTCAATCTGATACTGTTCGCTGACAGAACGGATATAGCTGATTCCCGCCTGGGCTGACTCTTTCATCACATCGCCCAGCTGCCCGGTCAGCTGGAACTCTCCTTTGCCCGGCATGATATTGACTTCTATCTGCAAGGTATCTCCGCCCACGCTTGTCCAGGCAAGGCCACGGACAATGCCCACCTCATCGTTTTCATTTATTATATCGTAATTATACTTTTCTTTCCCAAGCAGTTTTTCCACTCTGTTTTCTGTTACTTTAATGACCTTTTTCTTTTTCTCATTTTGTTCTTTCTGGTCTGTTTCAGATTCTTTCTGCCTTTCGGGGAACTCCTCATTGTACAGTTCACGCGCTGCCTTACGGCAGATTTCACCAATTTTCCTTTCCAGGTTACGCACCCCCGCTTCCCTGGTATAGCCGCGGATTAGCTTCTCCAAAGCACGGTCACTGATGGAGAGCTGCCCAGGCTTAAGCCCATTTTTCTCCATCTGCTTGGCAATCAGGTGTTCCCTGGCAATGTGCGCTTTCTCATTTTCCGTATAGCTGCTGACCTCTATAATTTCCATGCGGTCCAGCAGAGGACGCTGGATATCCTGCAGGGAATTCGCCGTAGCTATAAAGAGCACCTCCGATAAATCAATGGGCAGTTCCACATAATGATCGCGGAACTTGCTGTTCTGCTCGCTGTCCAGCACCTCCAGCAACGCGGAGGCCGTGTCGCCCTTGTAATCGCTGCTGATTTTGTCAATCTCGTCCAAAAGCATCAGTGGGTTCTTTACGCCTGAATTCTTCAGCCCATTGGCAATGCGTCCCGGCATAGCTCCCACATATGTCTTCCTGTGGCCGCGGATTTCCGCTTCATCGCGTACGCCGCCCAGGCTGATACGCACATATTTCTTATCCAGCGCACGCGCCACGGAACGGGCAATACTGGTCTTGCCCGTTCCCGGCGGTCCCACCAGGCAGATGATGGGGCTGTCTCCCTTGGCCGTGAGGTTGCGCACAGCAAGGAATTCCAGCATACGCTCCTTGACTTTCTCCATGCCGTAATGGTCTTCATCCAGGATGCGTTCTGCATCGCTGAGGTTTTTATTATCCTTGGATGCTTTATTCCAGGGAAGTTCCAGCAACGTCTCAATATAGCCCCGGATAACCGCACTCTCCGAAGAATTGCTGGAAACATTTTTAAAACGCTCAATCTCTTTCTTAAGCTTATCCTTCACTTCTTGATCCGCTTCGAGATTTTCCGTCTCTTCCAGAAAATGGTCGGCCTCCGATACGGTATTGTCTTCCCCAAGTTCTTCGCGGATTAAGCGCATCTGTTCCCGCAGAATATATTCTTTCTGATTCTTATCAACTTTTTCCTTGACCTTACTCTGGAATTCTGTCTTAATCTGAATGATATTGATTTCATTGAGCAAGATAATCAGCAGCGTCTCATAGCGCTCCTGCAGCGTTCCCGCTTCCAAAAGCCGCTGTTTTTCTTCAAATGCCACAGGAATGTTGTTGCCGATGTCGTCCAGCAGCCTTCCCAAATCATGGATATCCTGTATCTGTTTTGCCAGTTCTTTGCCTGGCTTAGGATTCATGATACAGTAACGGCTAAATGTTTCTTTCACCCCGCGTATCATCGCTTCTCTGATATCCTCAGATAAATCCTCTTCCTGGCCCTGCAGGATTTCTATATCGGCATAAAGGCATTCTTCCACATAAAGATTTGCCAGCTCCCCACGCTGCTCCCCTTCAATCAATACCCGAACAACATTGTTCTGCAGCTTAATCACCTGCTTGATGACTGCAAGCACACCAACGGAATACAGATCTTCCGCTGCCGGATCTTCTTTATTGATATTTCTCTGCGTGACCAAAAATACCCTCTGGTCCTCCACCATGGCATTTTCAATTGCCTTGATGGATTTAATTCTGCTCACGTCAAAATGTGCCACCATTCCGGGAAGGATTGTCATTCCCCTAAGTGCCACTGCCGGAATTCTCCTGTATTCTTCACTCATATGCTATCTCCTCAGGCAGATTTGCTCTCGCTGTTATGGTAGATAATTTCCACGTCCTCTTCTCCCTCAACCACGGCTTTCGTAACCCTGCAGCCCGCTATGCTGGTATCGGAAGGCACCCGGTACATCAAATCCATCAGCACTTTCTCCACAATCGCACGTAAGCCCCTCGCCCCTGTCTTGCGCTTCAAGGTCTTATCCGCAATCGCCTCCACTGCTTCCTCATCAAAAATCAGCTTAACGCCGTCTAAATCAAACAATGCCTGATATTGGCGAATCAGGGAATTCTTAGGCTCCTTTAAGATACGCACCAACGCTTCCCGGTCCAGGGAATCCAGGGAAACCGTCACCGGCACACGCCCCACAAGTTCTGGAATCAGACCAAATTTTACCAGATCCTGCGGAAGTACATGTTTTAAAATCAACCCGATATCTTTTTCTCGCTTATCTGCAATCTCCGCATTAAATCCCATGGATTTTTGGTCCATCCTGGTCTCCACAATCTTGTCAAGCCCTTCAAACGCGCCGCCGCAGATAAAGAGGATGTTCGTAGTGTCAATCTGAATCAGTTCCTGCTGCGGGTGTTTCCTGCCGCCCTGTGGCGGAACGCTTGCCACCGTCCCCTCAAGTATCTTCAAAAGCGCCTGCTGGACGCCCTCTCCAGATACATCTCTTGTAATCGAAGGATTCTCTGACTTCCTGGTTATCTTGTCGATTTCATCTATATAGATAATGCCCATCTGGGCACGTTCAATATCGCCTTCTGCCGCCTGAATGATTTTCAGCAGAATATTCTCCACATCCTCACCAACGTAGCCGGCCTCCGTCAGCGCCGTAGCATCGGCAATGGCAAAGGGAACGTTGATAATTCGCGCCAGGGTCTGCGCCAGCAAAGTCTTACCGCAGCCCGTAGGTCCCAACATAAGGATATTGCTTTTCTGCAATTCCACGCCCAGATTCCGTGGCGCAAGGATCCGTTTATAATGATTATACACAGCGACAGACAGAACTTTTTTTGCCTCTTCCTGCCCAATCACATATTCATCGAGAAAATTCTTAAGTTCCTCCGGCTTTAACAGGTTGATTTCCTCAACTTCCGGCTCAGCAATCATCTCTTCCTCTTCCAATAATTCTTCCTCAATAATCTCTGCGCAGATATCCACACACTCATCACAGATATAAGCGCCATTCGGCCCTGCAATCATTTTGCGCACCTGGCCGTCCGTCTTTCCGCAGAAAGAACAGCGTATTCTCTCTTCAAATCTTCCAGCCATAATTTTATTTCCACCTCTTCTATATTCTATTTCAAATTACCTAAGGGAAGACTGCGTTAATCAATATTTCCCCAGAACAACTTCTCAAAAGGGACAGTGGCATACGCTCGCTGTCCCTAACCCTTATTTTCTGTTTGTAATCACGCCATCTATGATACCATATTCTTTCGCCTCGGCTGCAGACATATAGTTATCGCGTTCTGTATCCGCTGCAATCACATCATAAGGCTTGCCTGTATTTTCTGACAGAATGGTATTCAGGCGTTTCTTGGTCTTCAGGATATTGTCTGCAACAATCTGAATGTCCGTTGCCTGTCCTTTGGCCCCACCAGAAGGCTGATGAATCATTATCTCAGCGTTGGGAAGCGCAAAACGTTTGCCTTTCGTTCCGCCTGCCAGCAAAAACGCCCCCATGCTTGCCGCAAGTCCGATACAGATTGTCTCCACATCGCACTTGATATAGTTCATAGTGTCATAAATTGCAAGGCCGGCAGTCACCACGCCGCCCGGCGAATTGATATACAGATGAATATCCTTGGCGGGGTCCTCCGATTCGAGGAACAAAAGCTGTGCCACCACAAGACCGGCAGTCGTCTCATTGACTTCCTCGCCCAAAAATATAATCCGGTCTTTCAACAGCCTGGAATATATATCGTAAGACCGTTCTCCCCTACTTGTCTGCTCAACGACATAAGGTACTAAACTCATGCAACTTCCTCCTTATTCTGGGTCTGCCTCTTTTATTTGGGCATGTTCCATAATCAGCTCTATAGCTTTCTGAATACCAATATCCATCTTCATGGATTCTTTCTCAGATTCTCCCATATACTCTTTCAGCTGGTCTGCCTGCATTCCGTACATGCCGGCCATCTTCTCAAGTTCTGCATCCACGTCTTCCTCGGAAACCTCAATATTTTCTTTCTTGGCAATCTCCTCCAACACGAGCGTGGACTGAATACGTTTCAAAGCCTCCGGCCTCATCTGCTCCATCATCTGTTCAGCAGTCGTACCGCTGAACTGCATATACTGCTCCACAGACAATCCTGATTGGGAAATCCTATTGGCAAAATCTTCCATCATAGACTGTATCTGATTCTCTATCATTACATCTGGAATCTCCATCTGAGAAGTTTCCACAATAATATCTATCGCTTCATTCTCCTGCGCGCGCCTTCCTTCTGTTTCTTTGCGCTCAACAAGCTTTTGCTCAACACTCTCCTTGTATTCCGCCAGCGTATCGAATTCAGATACGTCCTGCGCAAATTCGTCATCCAATTCCGGCAGTTCTTCCGCTTTCACCTCATTTACCTTTACCTTAAATATTGCCGGCTTGCCCGCAAGTTCCTGCGCATGGTACTCCTCCGGGAAAGTAACATTGACGTCAAATTCATCTCCGGCATTCTTTCCTATCAGCTGTTCCTCAAAGCCCGGGATAAAGGAATGGGAACCAATCACCAGAGAATGGTTCTCGCCTTTGCCGCCCTCAAAGGCAACGCCGTCCGTAAACCCTTCAAAGTCAATCACCGCCGTGTCGCCCTCTGCAATCGCGCGGTCTTCTACCGTAATAGTCCTGGCATTGCTCTTTCTCTCTCTGTCAATCTCTTCGTTCAGTTCTTCTTCTGTCACTGTATTGCTGACTTTCGTAACCGTAACTCCCTTATACTCTCCAAGGGTCACCTCCGGCCTTACGGCAACCTCTGCCGTAAAGATAAACGGCTTTCCCTTTTCAATCTGCGTAACATCAATCTCTGGTCTGGAAACAACGTCAGCGCCGGACTCTTCCACAGCCTTGGGATATTCCTGGGTAATCAGCATATTCGCTGCATCCTCAAAGAAAATCTCCGGCCCATACATCTTCTCAACCATCATCCTCGGCACTTTGCCTTTACGGAATCCAGGGATGCTGATTTTGCTTTTTTCTTTCATATAGGCTGCCTGCAGCGCTTTTTCCAACTCTTCTGCCGATACCTCAATGGTAAGCTTTACCATATTTTTCTCTAAATTTTTAACCTGTACGCTCATTACAATTATTTCCTCCTTAATATATATCACGCGGTAACTTTTTCTAAACAGATCTATCTCTGCACAATAAATACACAATCATCTTAGAAGTATAGCATATATACTGGGAAAATACCAGAACTTTTTTGATTTTTTCTGCTTTCTTTATCTGCAGCAAACCTTCTCCATAACTGACAGGCAAAAAGGGCTGCATTGCATGCAGCCCCTTTCACAATTACATATCCTGTTCCTTTTCCTATAATAATCACTGCCCAAGCTGGGAGAGCGCTCCCTGGCTTGAAATCTCCTGCAGATTCCGAACCAATATGAAATCCGGATACAAAATGATTGGCAGCCGCGGTTATAGATTGTAAGATTATCTCATTTCTCCTATTCAAGGTCCATCAATTCCTGCAGCAGCCTCGTGTAATCCGTCCTCTTATCCTTAATGAACTTAATCGCCGTAGACGGATGGCTGTTTAAGATTCCTGTCAGCAGGTATGGAAGATCATAGCCCCACACCGCACCTTCTTCTTTTAATTTCAGCATATGCTTTTCCACAAAACGGATGGTCGGAATCTCATCGTACTTCGGATTCTTAAGGAAGCTGAGCAACGCTTCCAGGAAGCAATTCCCCGCTCCGCGCCCCATGCCGTTTACCGTAGCATCTAACAGGCAGACGCCCATGCGGCAGGCTTCAATCGTGTTGGCAAATGCCAGCTGCTGATTATTATGCGCATGGATTCCCACTGTTTTGCCAGCCTCATCCGCAATCTCCACATATTTTCGGGAAAGCTTTGTTATCTGCTCCGGGTAAAACGAGCCAAAGCTGTCCACCAGATAAATCGTATCCACGGAACTCTGGGCAAGAATCTGCAGCGCCGCATCCAGGTCATCGCTGTTGACCTTGGATACCGCCATAATGTTTACCGTCACCTCATAGCCCTTTTTCTTGATATCTTCTATCATCTTAACAGCGGCTGGTATCTGATGTATGTACGTTGCAACCCGCACAAGGTCTATCACGCTGTCTTTCCTCTGCAGGATGTCTTTTTTATAGTTACAGCGTCCCACATCCGCCATCACCGATATCTTCAAAGGTGATTTATTGTCCCCTACAACGGCACGGATATCTTTCTCCTCACAGAATTTCCATTTACCGAACTCTTTCGGGTCAAACAGATCCGTAGACGCCTTATAGCCAAACTCCATATAATCAACGCCCGCCTTTATATTTGCCTGATATAAATCGCGGACAAATTCATCTGAAAATGCAAAATTATTTACAAGCCCACCATCCCTCATCGTACAGTCTAATACTTTGATATCCGGGCTGTAATCCATCAATGTCCTCTTATTGTAATTCTCTGACATCTTTCTTTCCTCCATTTCTTGTGCCTGGCGGCAGACAGTTATTATCTTTCTGCATTCGCACTTTAAACTGTTAAAGTATAAGTATCATACAAAAAATTTGCGCATTTGTCAATCCCTGCTTTATAAATTTTAATTTTCTCCTTGACATATACAGTCTGACTGTATATAATCTACTTATATAGTTGAACTGTATATTTTGCCTGTATATAAATGAAAGGAGACATGATATGAATTTAAGCAGCTACCTGCCCCTTACCGAAACAACCTGGTATATCCTGGTGGCATTGCTGGAACCGGGGCACGGCTATTACATTATGCAGAAAGTGGAAACGTTGAGCGAGGGAAATGTGCGGATTGCCGCCGGAACCATGTACGGCGCGATTGAAAACCTGCTCAAGCAGAAACTTATCTGCTCCGTCAAGAGTGAAGATAAGAGACGCAAAGTCTATCAGACCACGGAACTGGGCAGGGAAGTATTAAGCCTGGAAGCGAAACGTCTGCGCTACCTGGTACAGGTGGCGGAAAAACATAACTTATAAACAACTATTCAGAACCCTATGGAAATAGAAAGTCAAAATGAACTTGTGACATAACGCCTGACCTATAGAAAGGAGAATCCCTATGAAAAAATTCAGAATATTTGTAAACATTGACAAAGAAGAAGCATGGATTAACTCTGTCATCGTCCAGGGCTACCGCCTGAAACATGTATCATCGCTGGGACAGTATGTATTTGAAAAACTTCCTTCCGGCAGCGGCATGGACAATTCCCATACGGAAACTGCACAGACAGCGCCCCACCCAGAGGAACAGGAAACCGAGCCGTTCCTACCCCTGGTGAGGATGGATTTCCGCACATTCTCTAAAAAAGAAGATTTCATAAATTACCTGACGCTGTTTGAAGATTACGGCTGGCATCATGTTGCCGGGAAAAAATCAGAAGGGAACCAGTATTTTGAGCGGATGCGCCCAGACTGCCAAGAAGAAATCTTCTCCGATTCCCCTTCCAAAGCGGCCCGCTACCGCAGGATTTCCAGTATGTGGATGATGCTTTTTGCCGCTTACCTGCCGCTGCTTATCATATACTGGAACAATTTCCATCTATCCTCTCTCACAGACTGGAAAGAATTATTCTACACGCCGGGGCTGTGGGAATTGAGCGGAGCCAAATTCTGCCTGGCATTCCTCTTTGAGCTGCCTTTTGCCTTAGGCAGGGCCATTGGCGGATTCTTCCCCCTCGTGCTGCTTGTCATCACCATATGCTATGCCTATTTCAGCCTGCAGACGCTTTACTGGTACCGTAAGGAAAAGAAATGAAACACCAATCCTTCAGCCCGGCAGTTCCTCCAGGGACTTGAACGTATAGCCCATTTCCTCCCATTTCGTCAGAAGTTCATCGAGAATCTCACCATTCGTCTGGGAGGTATTATGTAAGAGGACAATCGCGCCCGGATGCACCCGGCTCAACAATTTATCAAAAGCTTCCTCATGTGTGGGCTGGCTGTCCTGCTTCCAGTCCACATAGGCAAGGCTCCAGAAAATCGTCTTATAGCCCAAATCCTTGGCAAGCTTCATACTGTTCTCACTGTATTTCCCCTGTGGCGGACGGTAATATTTCGCCATCGGCGTACCAATTGTCTGCTCATACAGTGTCTCCAATTCTCCCAGCTCAGCAGAAAATTCTTCCTTGCCCATCCCGGACATATCAGGATGGTGGTAACTGTGGTTGCCCACAATGTGACCTTCCTCCACCATGCGTTTGACAAGGTCCGGGCTTGTCGTGAGGTAATTTCCCACGATAAAAAATGTCGCCTTGGCATTATGCTTTTTCAGGGCATCCAGAATCGGCGGCGTATTGCCGTTCTCAAACCCACAGTCAAACGTAAGGTAGAGAACTTTGTCCTGTGTATCCTCGGCATAGAATGCATTATATTTTGCCAGTTCTTCAAAGGTGGCGTTGCCAACCGGCGGCTTGCCCTCCTCCTGAAAACTCAGCCCCCAGTTGCCATCCGCACCTTGCTGGATTGCCGTAGCGGCAGCCGGCACAATCTGGGCTGCCAGGCGTCCCAGAAAAAAAGCCCCCACAAATATGCCAAGTACCAAGATGAAACATGTTGCTTTGATTTTTTTAAGCATAATCATCACTCCTGCCCTTCCTTAAGGGCATTTCTCTTTTGTACCATATATATTTGTAAGGGGTGCTTTTCATTACAAGAAATTACTGACGGTAAATAATCTTCTCTGCCAGCTCTTTGGCTTTATCCTCTCCTGCCAGATAAGCCGTGATACGCAGCGCAAAGGCAATGGTCGTCCCCATTCCCCGGCTGGTGATAATATTTCCGGCTTCTGCCACCTCATCATATACTACCTCTGCCCCGGCAAGCTTATCTTCATACCCCGGATAGCAGGTGGCTTTCCGGCCCTGCAGGAGCCCTGCCTGTCCCAGCACACTGGGGGCAGCACAGACGGCAGCTACCAGCTTACCCTCACCGGCAAACGACTTGATAGTTTCATTCACGCCAGCATGTGCGCCGAGGTTCAGCGTCCCAGGCATACCGCCCGGCAGCACAACGCCATCGAATTTTGCAAAATCCACATTTTCATACAGTTCATCTGCCTGTACGGAAATCTTATGGGAACCGCAGATTTCCTTTCTTCCCATAATGGAAATCATCTCAGCTTCCATACCGGCACGGCGCAGGATATCCACCACCGTCAGCCCCTCAATTTCCTCAAATCCGTCTGCCAGGAAAATTCCAATTTTCTTCATCTCTTATTACCTCCGTTTTCTATTTCTATTCTATGCTGATTCATTTGTGTTTCTATAACAATGCCCTGTCGGGAATCCTTGCGCCCACACTTCTGTAATTCCTAATTTTATCTGGAAATTTTTCGCCTTGCACTCCTATATGCCTTGATTTCTTCTTCAATCTTCGTATAGTCCCGCTCAAACAGTTCCTGGCTTATCTGCCGGTAAAGCCTGTCCTTGGGAACTCTGAGCAGGATTTTTTCAATCACAAACTGCTTGCTTTTCTCTTTGTACCGGGGCAGCTGATTGATTTCCTGGATATGCACCAGTTCCGGCCGCCACAGCAGACTCATCTTTTTCTTCCAGTCCACCTTCGGGTTTGCCTGCGGCTGGCGCAGCACATAGAAATCCGGTCTGCCCTCCTCCAATTCCACGGTAATAATGCCCCACCAGTCCGGCACATGCTCCGCCACATGGTGGGCATGGCGTGTCCCCGCCACTATAAAATTGCAGTCGCAATACTGGTCATAGTCCCGCACCTGACGGCTTAACCTGGCATAGGTGTCGGCATCGCTCTTGATTTCCAGCCCGCAGATGGCATCGGGCAGAATCATCACCACATCCGCCCGCGACCTGCCCATCCGTTTCTCCTCTATCACGCGCACTTTTCCATAGTATTCTTCCAGGAATTCAAACAGCGGCTCCCGGATATCTTTATCGTACATCATCTTCTTAAGCCCTGCCGCCTATTCCAAGTCTATCCCGGAAAAATCAATTTCCAAATCCTCAAATACCCAGGATTTTACCTTATCGGAAAATGTACTGTCGGTCATCCCCTCATGCTCAAAATCGTATGCCATAATAAGGTTTTTCTCATAATCGACAATCCAATATTCCCTCACGCCTGCCGTGCGGTATTTGAACAGCTTCTTACTGTAATCCAGCGTACGGCTTGAAGGCGACACAATCTCAATCACCCAGTCGGGCGCACCATTGCAGCCTTTCTCTGTCAGTTTGTCCTTGTCACAGATTACAGCTATATCAGGCTCCACATAAATCTCGTTATTGGCATTTAAAAATACGGCAAACGGAGAAGGGAATACCTGACATTCGCCTTTCTTCCTGCCAATATAATCTCTGATGCGAAAAGAAATTTCCATGACAAGCCTCTGATGCACCATACTGGGCGTTGCCATCATATACAGTTCCCCATCCATCAATTCTGCCCGCTGCCCATCCGGCAAATTATAAATATCATCAATTGTGTAATACTCTAACTGTCTTACTGCATCCATATTTATCACGCTCCTTTTCTATGTATTATATACGATAATGGCAAATATCACAAGAATGCTATAAATTTCCATTCATAATATTTCTTCCATGACAAATAATAACACCATGATAAGCGACAGAGTTTCGAGGCGGACATCATTCCCAGGAATGAAGCCTTTCGGAATGATGTCCTTATCAGAAAGACAACAAAAAAGAAAAACATTTGGAGGTGAATCAAATGACAAGCAATTCTGGTTCTAACACTAGTAAGATGGCAGTACCTCAGGCAAAAGAGGCTATGAACCGTTTTAAACAGGAAGTTGCATCTGAAATCGGAGTACCTTTAAAAGAGGGTTACAACGGTGACTTAACTTCTGCTCAGGCTGGTTCTATCGGCGGAGAGATGGTTAAGAAGATGATTATGAAACAGGAACAGCAGATGTCCGGCGGACAGCAGTAATCAGCCGTCCACGAGAATCAATCATCGAAAATATTGATACTTGCAATATAGAAATCCCCTTGCTTTGGCAATATGCCGGGCGAGGGGATTTATTATTACAAAAATCTTTCTCTGCCCTAAGAATTCCTTTCCGCTCCATCATAATGCGTCCACATCCGTATTACCTTTATCGTCCCTTCATATGCAGTAGCTCCTGAAACAAACGGTTCACGATAAATTTGATATACCAGCCTATGCTGAATATTAATCCTTCTTGAATACAGCCCATCTAAATTGCCAACCAGCTTTTCATAACCTGGCGGGGTTTGATATGGATTATCTTTAATGATTTCCACAAGTTTTTTTGCCTTTATTGATAATCCAGCCTGTTTTAATTTCTCTAAATCCTTTAATGCTTGCTTTGTAAATACAATTCTAAACATTTACCATTCTACCAAATCCTCTGAAATACAATCTTCAATAGGCGTCTCCATTCCATCTGTAATAGATTCGGCCATACCCTCAATAGCATTTAAGTATAAAGTTTCCTGAATTGCATTCCAATCATCCTCTGACAGCAAAACGGCATTCCCTTTCTTCCCAACAATCAACATAGGTTCATTGTACCGATTTACATTTTCTACCAGACGATAGAGGTCCTTTCTTGCATTTGTGATGTTAATTGTTGACATAATAAAATCTCCTTTGATATTATTTGTAGTTCTGAAACATACTGTATTGCTACTCAATCTCATTTATTTTATCATATGAAAATCTTTTGTTCGATTTCTGTATCTCGTTCATTTTAGTATAGTGTTATATTCTGTAATCTCTTGTATTTTATGATT
>CANOHX010000018.1 GCA_947565885.1 uncultured Lachnospiraceae bacterium | reverse complement strand
AAGCAACCATCTCCATGCTTTTCCAAAATACTCCCTTCTTTCCATATATTCTATTACTACATCTATAAATAGAATCAGAGACGCCCCCAGCAATCCCCATGCTAAATTGCCATCATACTTTCTGATATTATTTTCATATAGAAATGCAAATTCCATAAAAGCAACCATCCAAAATACAAGTATATATTGATTTCTTTCTTTAGAAATAAAACATTTAGGATTGGCTGCTATCAGTAAAATTGGAAATAAATATGACTGAATAAAAGCTAGCGCCATATTGGATGCCGCGTTTCTCCAAAACACAAATAAACCAATTGCAAATCCACCACCACTTTCATTTGTTCCCTGTCCTGCCAAAATCAAAAACTGACATAATATATATAATGCACTTGGAAGCATAGCATACAAAACCGGCATATATGCACGAATTTTTTCTTTCCGCTTAAATATTGCAATCCAAATTACCAATGCTGGAAGAAAAACCTGCATAAAACTTGGTTTCATGATTTCACTTACTACGCCTAAACCGGCAGCCACTATCCAATATCTAACTGAAACAACCTCATCTCTTTCTATTTTTTCGATTCCCCAAAAAACAAGAAAAAGGCACATTATTCCAATTGCTTTTACCGCCATATAGGTAGGGTTATGCCATGGATTTGGCAAAAATGCTCCCCTGAAAAAACGCTCGCCTCCATTAGGCAGCCATATTGGCTCAATGATTACCAGACTAAACGTAAGCAGATAAAGCAGATTCTTTTTCATTTTCTGGTTCAAATAATATTTCAGCACGATAAATACAACTACCACTGCAAGCATATTAAAGGTTGCATTTACTATAGAAGCCGCTACCGCCTTAGGCACGGCAAGTGAAAAGATACAGACTATAACATGCCACCCAAAATGCACCAAATTTCCGCTCTTAATGTTATCCCAAGCTGCAAAAGAAATGTGAGTTGCCATATCGTCATTCAGCATCGTAATCTGTCTATATGACAGTATAAACGTCATTGCAAAAATAATGCTGCAAACCAGAATTATCCCATATGATTTCTTTCCATCTTCCATCTATAACTTATATTCCTTTCGCTTCGCTCAGGCACAAATCAGCAAAGAAACAGCAAGCTTTGTACTTTCTTTTACTTTTTTCTATGATATATTTTTCTTTCAATCTATTTCCCTTCTGCCAATTACAAACCAGCCTCAAATTTATCAATGGGAAGTTCCACAAGTTCTCCTAATATCTCATCATATTCAGGAGGATTCCACCGGCATCTTCCAGATGCGCTTGTCATTGTCATCTCTCCAAATTTTATCGTATCATCAATCAGGTAATACAAATCCACCCTTACCTGATTGAATCCCTCTGCAAGTTTTTCTGCAATCCGAATCATTTCATCCAGCTTCTTAGGCCGCGGCACTTTCTTTGTATATTGCGGATAGCTATAGGTAAATGGGAGAAGATTCCAATCCACATCATAAAAAGCCATTTTCAGATGGGTCTGCCTATCCGTTAAAAACATAATATATTTTGCTTTTCCGTTAAAACAAAATATCTTATAATCATTTAATTCCTGGCTTCCATTTTCCACGTATTCTTCTGCAATAATCTTATGGGGAATATCCATATACTGCAGTTCAAGGCTGTTAAATGCAAAATTCTCTGCCATCCAGCCCTCGAATTTCTTCTCAGCTTCTTCGTAATCCATCTCTTCTTTATTCGGTACGATATAATTATACCCGCAGCCATGGTTTGCTTTTAACACAAAACTCTGGGGCAGCTCGCCGAAATCGATATCTTCAAATCTGTCCCACGCTCCCAGCAACGGAATCAGATACTCTTCGCCAATTTTTTCTTCTACCCATTCCCGTACCGCATACTTATCCGCCAGACGTGTTTTCAATTCCGAATTATCAAACAATTTAATCCACTGCATTTTTTCATTATAAGTCACCGGATGTTCCAAATTCAGTGCTTTGCCAAAATACTCATAATACCACTCGCTTAAAGCCCTTGGATAATCCTCTTTATTCAGCCCTTGAAAAAAACGATAATTGATAAACTTCCTAAGCTGTGCCTCCATGTGGCAAAGCTGCGAAGCTACGTGTTCGACAGTCGCAGATGAATTTAATCTGTTCCAAATCTTCTTATTCTTCTCCTCCTGATCCTTCCTGTGTTTCCAAACCAGCTCTCGTGTCACCGAGTTGGCTTCCCTGCTGTTTCTCAATTCATCTTTGAGAATTTCGTTTTCATTTTTTAAGGTTTTGATTTCACGTTTCAAAGCCTTGACTTCGTTGTCCAAAGCCTTTTCTAATATTTTGATTTTCGTCTCATTCGTATCCAGTCTTCTCAAAACGCCACGTATAAACGGAAGCTTGTACAATATATTTCTAATTATCATGATATCCGCATCCTTTCCATGTTTTTCTATATAGCAGGTTTTTATTAATTTCCATGAATTTATCCGATAAATTTCTTGTAAAGTAAATATTATTTCTTTTTCCCTTTACCATATGCAAAGCCTACATTTAAAAAAAATTTCAAATGCAGACTGGCGCTTTCTTAATATTAGTACATCTTCTGCCATCCGTAAAGACCTTTTTTGAAATTTTATGCATATTTATTCATTTTATTTAATTTTTATGCACTTGCTATTTTAAAGATAATGTTGTATATTAGTTATTAGTGCATAATCCCATTGTTTTCCATGGGCAAGATTGCAAGTAGATTAATAAACGGAGGAAAAAGTAATGAAAGAAAAAGTAATCTTAGCTTATTCCGGCGGGCTGGACACCACCGCCATCATCCCCTGGCTGAAAGAGAATTTCGATTATGAGGTCGTTTGCTGCTGCATCGACTGCGGACAGGACGAAGAGCTCGACGGTCTGGAAGAGCGCGCAAAATTATCCGGCGCTTCCAAATTGTATATCGAGGACATCACAGACGAGTTTGCCGAGGACTATATCCTTCCCTGCGTTCAGGCAGGCGCAGTATACGAGAATAAATACCTTCTGGGAACTTCCATGGCACGTCCCGGCATTGCCAAACGCCTGGTCGAAATCGCCCGCAAAGAAGGCGCCACCGCTATCTGCCACGGCGCTACCGGCAAGGGAAATGACCAGATCCGTTTTGAATTAGGCATCAAGGCGCTGGCGCCAGACTTAAAGATTATCGCAGCCTGGAGAAGCGAAAAATGGAATATGCAGTCCCGTGAGGAAGAAATCGCATACTGCAAGGAACATGGCATCGACCTTCCGTTCTCTGCAGACAGCAGCTATAGCCGCGACCGCAACCTGTGGCATATCAGCCATGAGGGGCTGGAACTGGAAGACCCTTCCTGCGAGCCAAATTACGACCACCTTCTGGTACTGGGCGTGTCCCCGGAGAAAGCTCCCGATGAGGGAGAATATGTTACAATGACCTTTGAGGCCGGCGTACCGAAGACGATCAACGGCAAAGAAATGAAAGTTGCCGACATCATCCGCGAATTGAACCGCCTGGGAGGCAAACACGGAATCGGTATTGTAGATATTGTAGAAAACCGTGTAGTTGGCATGAAATCCCGCGGCGTCTATGAGACCCCCGGCGGAACCATCCTTATGGAAGCACAGCAGCAGTTGGAAGAACTTGTGCTTGACCGCGCTACCATGGACGTCAAAAAAGACATGGGCAATAAAATGGCACAGATTGTGTACGAAGGAAAATGGTTCACACCCCTGCGTGAGGCGGTACAGGCATTTGTGGCCTCCACCCAGAAATACGTGACCGGAGAAGTCAAATTCAAGCTTTACAAGGGAAACATCATTAAAGCCGGAACTACCTCTCCCTACTCCCTCTACAGCGAATCTCTGGCAAGCTTCACAACCGGGGATTTGTATGACCACCATGATGCGGAAGGATTTATCACCTTATTTGGATTGCCCTTAAAAGTCCGCGCAATGAAGATGGCTGAGTTAGAAAAATAACTATTTATCCAACAGTCTTTCCCATTAAGATGGAAAAGTACCGCAACCCCAAATGCTTACGGTTAGAGGAAAGTAATTTCAGATTAGGCGGTATAGACCCGATTACAAGGGCTATGCCGTCTTTTTGAGTTCCTATGCGCCTTGCCGTTTCGGTTGCGTGGCAGAAAGGATAGAGTTTGGAATGAACACCTATCAGACGTATTTAGAATGGTGTAAAGAAGCAAGAAAATTTTTAACCGGAGGACAATAATATGTTTGGAAATTGGGGGTTTTCTTATATCGGATTACTCTTTTTATTGATGCTATTTATTCCCAATATAATATGGGCAAAAAGAAAGCCACAAGGGTATACATCTGAAAAAGAAAACAAAATCTTACTATTCTTTGAAAAATTGGGAGAAGTATTGACTTGTTGCTGTTCGTTGATATTTTCCGATTTTAATATACATGAATGGACGCTTTGGTCTTTATGGCTGATTGCAGCTTTTATTTTAATGATAATGTATGAAGCATGGTGGGTACGTTATTTTCGAAGTGAACGCAAGTTATCAGACTTTTACAGTAGCTTTTTAGGTATGCCCCTTGCCGGGGCAACGCTGCCAGTTATTGCTTTTTTCATGTTGGGAATATACGGAAAAGTTTTATGTATGTTAATAGCAGCGCTTATTTTAGGCATCGGTCATATAGGCATACACATTCAGCACAAAAAAAGTATTGATATTGAGAATTAGAAAGAGGTTCAACATGGGATATACAGAATGGGTACATTGCCTTTCCGCCCCAACTCAAAAACAAAAAAGAGTCCCTCCCCAAAACAGGCAGGCAGAAATGCGAAACCACATCTGCTATAGCCTGTATTGGAAAGAAACTCTCACATGAAGCAACTCACCCATATCAAACAGCCAAAAAACTGCCTCCGATAACCAACTCGGCAAAATGGACTGTCTGACGGCAGAACCGCCCGCCTTATGGGTCTTGTGTCTTGTCCCTGAGTCTTGCGTAAGCCGTCCCTGGGCGCCAGGAATGCCCATTTTATAGGGTTTTCTTAGAACTTCCCAGCTTTCGCTGCTTCCTCCACGGAAACTGCTACTGCCACGGTAGCGCCTACCATCGGGTTATTGCCCATTCCGATAAGACCCATCATCTCTACGTGAGCCGGTACGGAAGAAGAACCTGCGAACTGTGCATCGGAATGCATACGTCCCATTGTATCTGTCATACCGTAGGAAGCCGGTCCTGCCGCCATGTTGTCCGGGTGAAGCGTACGTCCCGTACCGCCGCCGGATGCAACAGAGAAGTAATGCTTGCCCTGCTCATTACATTCTTTCTTGTATGTACCTGCTACTGGATGCTGGAAACGTGTAGGATTGGTGGAGTTACCAGTGATGGAAACGCCAACATTTTCATGATGCATAATAGCAACGCCTTCCTGAACATCGTCTGCACCATAACATTTTACGGTCGCACGGAGCCCATCAGAGTATGCTTTCTCATATTCCACGTTCAGTTTTGCTTCCTTGTAGTCATATTTTGTCTCTACGAAAGTAAATCCGTTAATTCTTGAGATAATCTGTGCTGCGTCTTTGCCAAGTCCGTTTAAGATAACACGCAGAGGTTTCTGACGTACCTTATTGGCCTTCTCAGCGATACCGATTGCTCCTTCTGCTGCTGCGAAAGACTCGTGTCCAGCCAGGAAGCAGAAGCACTCTGTCTCTTCCTCTAATAACATCTTACCAAGATTGCCATGCCCAAGACCAACTTTTCTGTGGTCTGCCACGGAACCTGGGATACAAAAAGCCTGAAGGCCTTCTCCGATAGCTGCCGCAGCATCTGCTGCCCTCTTAGCGCCTTTCTTGATAGCGATTGCAGCGCCTACCGTGTATGCCCAGCAAGCGTTCTCAAAACAGATAGGCTGAATCTTCTTAACCTGCTCGTATACGTCAAGCCCAGCATCTTTGGTAATTTTCTCAGCTTCTTCAATAGAGCCGATTCCATAATTATTTAATACAGAATTGATTTGGTCAATCCTTCTTTCATATGATTCAAATAAAGCCATTGTATTCGTTCTCCTTTCCTTACTCTTGTCTTGGGTCGATAATCTTGGCAGCATCTGCTACACGGCCATACTGTCCTTTTGCTTTCTCCCAAGCAGTGTTCGGATCATCGCCTTTTTTGATAAAGTCAGTCATTTTGCCAAGGCTCACAAACTGATAACCGATTACTTCATTGTCCGCATCTAAAGCGATGCCAGTTACATAGCCTTCTGCCATTTCCAGGTAACGAACACCTTTTTCTTTGGTTGCATACATAGTTCCAACCTGAGAACGAAGCCCCTTTCCTAAATCTTCCAGACCAGCGCCCACTGCCAGTCCGTCATCAGAAAATGCACTCTGGGTACGTCCATAGACAATCTGCAGGAACAGCTCTCTCATTGCTGTATTAATCGCATCACATACAAGGTCTGTATTCAATGCTTCCAGAATCGTCTTGCCCTGCAGGATTTCTGCTGCCATAGCTGCAGAATGGGTCATGCCGGAACAGCCAATGGTCTCAACCAAAGCTTCCTCAATTACACCATTTTTTACATTCAAGGAAAGCTTGCAGGCACCCTGCTGCGGTGCACACCAGCCTATGCCATGTGTAAAACCGGAAATATCTTCAATTTTCTTGGAATGAACCCATTTGCCTTCTTCCGGAATTGGAGCGGGTTCATGTTTTGCGCCCTTAGCTACAGGACACATGTTTTCGACTTCCTTAGTGTAAATCATTTTAAGACTCCTTTCAATATATACAAATTTTACTGTGTGAAAGGCAAGATATGTATATCGCAATTGAAAATTTTGCCATGATTCACAGCTTCTGCCTCTCTCACACCTAAGCATATTTAATCATATTTTGTCTAAATAGTCCAGTGTTTTCCAGAGAAAATTTCTAACATCCCCGCCTTTTGTGGTCTTGGAACAGCTTTATTTTGACGGCGCATGTAAGACATCACTTGATTCCTAAACAGATTGTATATATAATGACGTTAAAAATCTCTATTGCGGAGGGTAAAAAATTATGAAATGGAAGAAAATGACCGCATTCATTTTGGCGGCAATGATACTAGGCCAGCAAAGTATCTGCCACTTAACCGTGCAAGTTCATGCCGCTACAGAATGCGACAGTGTTGAGACATCCCCTGAAAAAGACACACGCGAGCATTTACAAAAGGATGCCGATATGCAATCCGGCCCAGAACAAGATACCTACAGGCAAACACCGAAAGACGATGAGCTGCAGCCTACCCAGGAAGCAGAATCCGAAGCCAAACCTGAACCTCTTAAGGAACAGGATGATAATGATGAAAAATCTTATGAGGCTGCAGAACAATCTTTTGCTTCCCTGATTGATGACCACGACGTCTACGCCTTGTTATACCAATGCGAATCCTATGATATCCGCAAAGCTCCCACTGCCGATTCGGTCTTGGAAGCCACAATCCCCGCAGGATATCCAGTACGCCTGACCGGGATAGCATTTGCCGACGGGGAACTCTGGTATCAGGCTGAAGCAATGGTAAACGGCGCTGCCTATCAAGGATACATCGAAGAAGCTTACCTGATATCTGCCGATGAGGGTCTGAACGAATGGAAAAATACCATGATTCATGCCAGCCCTCAGCGAAACATGCCTTTTTTCAGCACAGCCAGAAGCAGCACCAATTTAAATGCATTTCCAGCCAGCTACCGGCCATACATACAATCGCTGCTCAAAACGCATCCCAACTGGACCTTTGTGCCGATGAATACAAACCTGAATTGGAATTCCGTGATTCAGCAGGAAATGGTTCCCGCCAGAAATCTGGTTCCTTCAGACAGCATGGAAAGCTGGAAAATGTCTAACCAGGTACTGAGCGCTCCTTACTGGGTACAGGCCAGTGAATCCATTGTCCGCTATTATATGGATCCCAGAAATTTTTTAAACGAGGACTCTGTCTTCCAGTTTGAGATGTTGTCCTTTAATTCCGCCTGCCATACAGAAGCCGGTGTAAAAACAATCTTAAAAAATACTTTTATGGAGAACGCAAAACTGGAAAATAGCTTAACCTATGCCCAAAACTTCATGCAGATTGGCAAAGCATTGAATGTCAGCCCCTACCATCTTGCAAGCCGGGTACGCCAGGAACAGGGCAATGATGGAAGTTCGCCTCTGATTTCAGGAACTTACCCCGGTTATGAGGGCCTTTACAATTATTATAATATTCTTGCTTCGGGGACAACCTATGAGGAGATTATCAGAAACGGTCTTGAGGAAGCCCGGGCAGGCGGCTGGACTTCCCGCTACGCCGCACTGTTCGGCGGCTCTCAGAAAGTGAGCAACAATTATATTAAAATAGGGCAGAATACCTTATACCTACAGAAATTTGATGTGGACAACTCTGACGGCAACCTGTACTGGCATCAGTACATGCAGAATCTTTTAGCTGCAGACAATGAGGGAAAAAGCGTGAAAAAAGGCTATGCAAATATGGGGGTTTTGAACAATTCCTTTCTGTTCCGCGTCCCTGTCTACCAAAACATGCCGGCTTCGCCATGCCCGATGCCAGTTGACAGCCTGGCAGCGCCCACACTGAATATTTCTATATCCGGCTTTAATAAAATAACGCTTATATGGAAAGAAGTCCCTGGAGCACAGGGTTATCAGATTTACCGCTCCGCCAAACCGGACAAAGGATTTAAAAAAGCTGCCACTATCTCCTCCGGAGGAACTGTTTCCTGGACGGACACCGTAGGCTTTAATAAAACCTATTATTACAAAATCAGGAGTTACCGCATCTTCAATGGCATTAATATATTTTCACCATACTCCTCTGTAAAAAAAGCCACCACTGCGCTCTCTTCCCCTAAAATAGCTTCCCTATCCTTATCTTCCCAGCAAAAGCTAACCGTCAAATGGAAGAAAATGAAAGGCGTAACCGGCTACCGCATTTACCGTAAGACCGGAAAATCCGGAACCTACAAATCAATCAAGAAAATAAAGGGCGCAAACACCATAAGCTATACAGACAATACCATTTTACCGGACAACACTTACTATTACAAAATGCGCGCATATAAGACTGTCGGCAAGGAAGAATATTATTCTCCCTATTCCAATGTAATCGCCAGCCAGACAGCCCTCACAAAGCCAACCATCCGCTCAGTAAGCGCCGTATCTCCCACCAAAGCCAAGCTGTCCTGGAAAAAAATATCAGGCGCTCAGGGATACCAGATTTACCGGGCAGCCTCCTACAAGGGTAAATATACCAAGGTCAAGACGGTGACCAAAGGAAGCCTTCAGAGCTATAGCGATACGAACCTGACGCCCAACAAAACATATTATTATAAGATACGTGCCTACCGGACTGTGAACAAAACTACAAAATACTCTAAGTTTTCATCCGTTACCAGCATTACCCCCTGTCTGCAAGTCCCGGAAATTACATCCATTTCTGCGATATCCACAGACAGGGCCAAAATATCCTGGCAAAAAGTCGATGGCGCACAGGGATACCGTCTCTACCGCGCCGCTTCCAGAAAAGGTCCCTATAAGCTTGTGAAGACCGCCTCCGGAAGTTCCTGCACGGATACCGGACTTGCCAGGGGGAAAACTTATTACTACAAAGTAAGGGCTTATGTGGAAGTTTCCGGTTCTTACCATTATTCCGGGTACTCAAACCCCTGGTCTGTGCAGACAAAAAAGTAAAGGAAGCGCTGCTTTCATCAACGCTTTTATTCCATAACCTCCATACGGTTAAAGGAAAGCGAAGCTATCGTGGCTCCGGCAAAGGTAAGGATACCCATCACAAGAATCATCAGGAAAAAGCCAATTTCCAAGCTGACAAGCACACCTCCTGCCACTGCAGCCACAGCCGCAATGCCGATGGCAAACCCCTGGAAAAGCATTCTCACCATGGTACGCCCAAAATTGCCAAACAAGTTTCCAATCAAGACATCTGCCAGCATATTGTAATAAAGCTTGTTGGCGTTCAGGCAGATGTACAAAAGCACCGTCAGGACTGTCATTGCCGGGCTAAGCCCAAGGATTACAGCGCCCGGCAATGTCACCAGAATGCCGTCCACTAATGCCCGCATGTGCTCAATCTTGGTAGCATACCATACTTTCTTCAATGGGCTGTCAGGAATCAGGTAAGTATAAGGATTCTCCAATTCTTTCGACCACTTGGTGGCATAGCCGCTAAATACAAAGACCACATAACTTACCACCACCGGGACAATAAAAATTTTCCCTGCTCCGAACTCGCTGACTGCATCGTTAAAATAAGAAATTACTGCAATCGCTACGCCAAGCCCAAAACACAGCAGCGTATTCCAGCCAAAAATAAAGGTGGGGTTCTTTTTATATTCCAACATCTGCCGGAAATAAATGGCCTTGGCATAAGCGCCCTTGTACTCCACAGACGCCTCGCGCAGCTTGTTCTTTTTCTTCCAGGGGATACTGGCAACGCCCTTTTTCTGATTCTCCCGCATCTTCTGGTAATCGTCCGCAAACTTCATCGCATCTTCGTAATATTCCCCGGTGCATTTCATTTTCCAGGCAAACAGAAACATGCCAACGACTGAGACAATATATAATGTGGTGCCAATCAGGCTAAACGTGTCAGGTCCCAGGAACACCAGCCTGGTCGCGGCAACATTCCAACCCACAATGGGCACAAGCTGTATCACCGGCATAGCAAAATATTCGCTGACCAAGGTGAAAGACGGCTCTCCATTTATCAGCTTAAACAAAGCCGTCCCGGCTATCACTGCCATAAACAGATACATCACCACCGGCAGACGCTTAAAAAATTTCTCCCCGAAATATTCATTGCCAAAGCAGAAGATAATAACCGCAGCTTCCAGGATGCTCTCAAACACCACAAAAAACAGGAAATAGACCGCCAGCTGCCAGGCTGAAATATGAAACCAAAGCCCGCCGAAAACCACAATCAGAATACCAATCACAATATTTCCGATAAATGATTTCACTCCCTCAAACATCAGTACCATCTTAGGGCTGACTGGCGCGGAAAACACAAAATGCACTTCACTTGGACGAAACAAAAGCCCCCTCCTTTTGGAATAGCTGATGATATTTCCTGGAATCATGGCAAAGATAATAATCGAGAGCACCGCTACGATATTTTCCGGCGTGCCAAAATTTCCCTCCTCTATCATCATGCCAAAGCTAACTCCCATCAGCAGCAGATAACCCACACCGAACACCAGCCAAATATAGGTGACAGGACGTCTCAGCGCGCGCTTGATATTGTTGATAACGGTCCGCTTATAAAGATAAACCAGCCCTCTCATTGCGCATCACCGCCTCCCGTAATCTCAAAGAACAGTTCCTCAATGTCCGCATCCTTTTGCTGCTGCCGGTCAAAGGTTCCTATAATCTTCCCTGTCTGCATGATGAACACAAAATCCCAGAGGTCTTTTACCATCTCCAGCATATGCGTGCTGATGAGCACGGTAACTCCCTGCTCTTTCAGTTCCAGCACCACCTCTTTCAGTTCCTTGATTGCTGCCGGGTCCAAACCGACCATCGGCTCATCCAACAGGATAACCTTGGGCTTGATGGCAAGGGCGCAGCAAATGCTCACTTTCTGCATCATTCCTTTGGAAAGCTCCCGCCCCAGTTTATTCTGCTTATCATCCAGTTCAAAACGATGGAGAAGCTGATCAATCTCTTCCTCCGTAATCTGGGAATCGTAGGCACGTCTGACATATTCTATATGTTCACGCACCGTTAAGGCGTCAAACATTGCCGGAACTTCCGGGACATAGCCAAACACCCGTTTCGCCTCCAGCGACCTCGCAGGCATACGCTCGATACCGACGCCGCCCTGGTAACGCAAAAGCCCTGCGATACTCTTAATAATCGTAGATTTGCCAGCGCCGTTGGGACCTAAGAGAATGCCCACCTGCCCGGTTGGCACGGTAAAGCTCACATGGTCCACAGCAAGATATTTCCCATACTTTTTTGTCAATTCCTGAATCTCCAGCATAACTCTCTCCTTTTACTGCTTATAAGCCAAAAATACCACACGTCTACTGTATTACTCTTTTAATACAATAGTACATGTGATATTTTTTGTCAACCTTTTTTAAATATAATTAATGTCCTGCTGTAACCTCAGGTTCTGATTTATGCTGAACTTGTATAAAAATCTCAGACGCCTGATTGAATTAGTAATTTTCTGCAATCCCATTTTTGTTCTTTTAAATGGAGTTAATGTTTTTCGGCAATCTCATTTTTGTTCTTATAGATGGAATTTGCAGGAACTACGCCACGTACCATGGACAGGGGATAAATATTGCTTTTCCTGCCAATGACGCTGCCCGGATTCAGCACACTGTTGCAGCCTACTTCCACTTCATCGCCCAGCATGGCGCCGAACTTCTTCAAGCCGGTGGCAATCTCTTCTTTGCCGTCCTTTACTACCACCAAAGTCTTATCTGACTTTACGTTCGATGTAATGGAACCTGCACCCATATGTGATTTATAGCCCAAAATGGCATCTCCCACATAATTGTAATGCGGCACCTGCACTTTATTGAACAATACGACATTCTTAAGTTCTGTAGAATTGCCAACCACAGCCCCCTTTCCCACAATGGCATTGCCACGGATAAATGCGCAGTGGCGAATCTCCGCCTCCTCATCAATAATCGCCGGACCATTAATGTTCGCGGTGGGCGCAACCTTAGCGTTTTTGGCTACCCAGACATTTTCTGCCCGCTGCTCAAATTTCTGAGGGTCCAGCGTTTTCCCAAGTTCACAGATAAAGCTGCTGATTTTGGGCAGCGCCTCCCAAGGATAAGTCAGCCCTGTAAACAATTCTCCAGCGACTGTTTCTGACAAGGTGTACAAATTACTGATTTTACATGATTCCATACGATTATCTTCCTTTCTCTTTCTTTTGGGGAATCTTAATCGAGCAGGAAAGATTCATCTTCCACTACTCGCCGCGCTCCCCATGCGCCGCTTTAGCAGCCTTCCCTGCATGGGGCTGCGCATAAAAAGCCGCTGCCTGTTGGAACAGCCCCCGCAGCATATACTGGTTATTCAGCCCCAGCACTCCGCTGGTGCGGCTTTTGATGAAATGCTCCAGTTTCACCATATATTCCTGAGGTGTGATGCTGCCCTCCGCTACATAAGTCAGCCCTTTTTCCCAACTTGCGGTCAGTTCCGGGTTAAGCAGCGAACGGATGGAGGCGTTTACCACATCGTATATCATCTCGCCCAGCAAAGTCGGCGTAAGCACCTGTGTTTTCTTGTTGAGGGCAAGATATTTATTGTTGACAAGCTTCTTGAGAATTTCCGCGCGGGTAGCGCTGGTGCCGATTCCGCTGCCCTTTATCTGGGCGCGCAGCTCTTCATCTTCAATCAGCTGCCCGGCATTTTCCATAGCAAGAATCATGGAACCGGAATTATAACGCTTGGGGGGCGATGTCTCCCCCTCTTTGATATTTAATGCAGATACCGGCAGATCCATGCCTTTTTTCAGCTTCATCAGCTGTTCCATAAACTCTGAATCGCAAAGCTGCGTGTTTTCCTTATCCTTGGGATTCTCCGCTTCCCGCTCTTTTTTCTTCTGGAAAGAATATTCCATCACCTTAAGGTAGCCCGGCTCTGCAAGAATCTTAAAGCTGGCAAAAAATTTCTCCCTCCCCCCCTTAGAATGTTCCATAGAAGTCACCAGGCTGATTTTCTGATAGACTGCCGGCGGACAGAAAATTCCCAGGAACCGCCGCACAATGGCTTCATATACATGCAATGCCGTTTCATTGAGACTGCGGATGGATGGCATTCCCTGTCCCGTAGGAATAATTGCGTAATGGTCTGTAATCTGCTTATCATTGACATAACGCGTCCTGGCGATATTTTTATAACTTCCCTGTTCCAGGATTGCTTCCGCATAAGCCTTGACGGAG
Organism: uncultured Lachnospiraceae bacterium; assembly: GCA_947565885.1. Lineage (GTDB taxonomy): Bacteria > Bacillota > Clostridia > Lachnospirales > Lachnospiraceae > Petralouisia. The sequence continues at coordinate 10,634 of CANOHX010000018.1, read as the reverse complement.
GGGATATTTTTAAGGCCTGCAATATTCTTATGTATCTCTTTCGCTACTGCTGAGGAAAGGACGCGGGCATCTGTCCTGGGATAAGTGACCAGCTTCTTCTCGTATAATTCCTGCACGACCTGCAACGTCTGATCAGGACTGATTTTAAACAGCCTGGAGCAATCGTTCTGCAGCTCGGCAAGATTATAGAGAAGCGGCGGATTTTTCTTTTCTTTGCGTTTCTCTATACTCTCCACTCTTGCCTGCAATGCTTCCATTGGCTTGCCACCTATTAAATCTTGAATCAACTTCTCTGCTTCTTCTTTAGTTTTAAAGCCATTCTCTTTATATAATTTCGGTGACTGAAAATAAGCGGAACCCTCCAGAGCACGCCATTCACCCTCAACAGAGCCCCCCTGAACCGATAAATGATTTAATACTCGGTAGAATGGCGTTTTAACAAACTCGCGGATTTCCCGCTCACGGCGCACCGCCATGCCTAACACGCAGGTCATGACACGTCCCACGCTGACCACCGTATAACGTGTGCCCATGAAATTAGAAATCGCATTCCCATACTTGAGCGTCAGAAGCCTGGAAAAGTTAATCCCCATTAAATAATCTTCCTTGGCGCGCAAATACGCGGATTCACAGAGGTTATCATATTCTGATAGGTCTTTGGCCTCCCGGATTCCCCGCAGGATTTCCTCCTCGGTCTGAGAGTCTATCCACACCCTGCGGCGTTCCTTCCCCCGCACCTTAGCCTGACGCTCCACCAGACGGTAAATATATTCCCCCTCCCGCCCGGAGTCTGTACAGACATAAATGGTTGCCACATCCTGCCGGTTTAAAAGACCTGCCACAATCTTATACTGCTTCTTTACACCCGAAATCACCTCATACTTGAAGTCCTCCGGGATAAACGGCAGCGTTGCCAGGCTCCATTTTTTATATTTCTCATCATAGACCTCAGGATAGCTCATCGTCACCAGATGGCCCACGCACCAGGTAACTATTCCATCCTCAGATTCCATATATCCGTCATGATTTTTAAAATCTTGTTTTAATGCTTTGGCAAACTCCCTTGCCACACTGGGTTTCTCTGCAATATACAAAGCTTTCGCCATAATTTATCCTGCTTTCTAAATTACCCGGTTCATATCCACTAAGATAATGCGCGAGTCTCTCGACACCATCCGCGCCAGCTTCTCGTCAAATGACTTGGCTGTAAACAGATAATAGAAACTCGCCGCGACCCTTGCCTGCTCCATGCTGGCAAACAATTGCTGGCACATCTCAAACGTCATCTCCGGCTCCGTCCAGTTGCATAGGCAAATGAGGTTCTCCCGCACGCTGTTCTGGGCAATAATGTCAATGTTGCCCCTCTTGCCAACCCAGGTTCCCATCTTATGGATTTCAAAGGGCAGCTTATGCGCACTGTCCAAGAGTTCCAGGTATTCCATACACACTTTCACAAAATACGGAGTCAGGTAATCTTCCAGCTCTCCGGCAATATAACGCTCATAAAACTCTTCCGGTTCCATGCGGTATAAATCGGACATATGAGGGTAGACAAACTTAAACCAAAAATTAATATATGTATCTTTTATCTGGTATAAGCCTTTCTGAGCATTCTCCCATCCCCCCGTCTCAAAGGAAGACACTTTCTCCACCACGTCAAATGCCATAAGGTTTTTGAGGTAAACGCTGATTTTCGCCCTGGAAAACCCGGTGTCTTTATATAATTCATTGAGCTTACGCTTACCGCTCGCCACCGCCTCCAATATCGTGTGGTACACAGACAGTTCCCTCAGATGGCTGCGAATCACCCTTTCTGCCTGATGATGGAAACACCCATCCTTCGCCAGGATATGGGTACAGACATTATATTTTACATCTTGCCCGGCATCCCATTTGGAAAGATACTCCGGTTTACCGCCGAGAATCCCATAAACCTCCACTTTCTGCCGAAAATTATAGTCCGGGAATTGCTGTACCGTGGCGGTCAGGAACACCAAATCCTCAATCTTCCTCATGCCAGATAACTTCTTCTCTGCTGTCCCTAACACTTTGGGCAGTTCCTGCTCCACCCAGGGGATATCCGTACTGTACAGCAGAATCAGCACCGGACCTGGATAAAGTTTTTTACCATGCAGCTTGAGGATGCTGTCTATAAACTGCCCATCTCTCTTGACAATGTTCTGGAACTCTTCTATTATAAGCACCAGCTTGCTGGCATCCCCACTGCGAATGCGTTTAAAATAATTATCGTAGCTCTCTTCCGATATTGCCACCTGATAATGTTCGGCAATTTCCCGCCCCATCCGCGTCTTCTGCGCTTTTGCTGAAACCTCCGGCGCACAGTAATAGAATGATTTCTTATCCTGGCAGAATTCCTGCACCAACTCTCTTCCCTGATTCTCCTTGCGTCCATAAACCACCAGGATTTGGTTCCCGCTTTGGTGGTATAACTGCTCTAAATACTGCAATTCTCTTTTTCTTCCTACCATAGCCATATATCCTTTCTCCTCTGATGGATAATTTCTTTTTCATTCTATCACGATTTAACATCAAGTGCAATGAATTACAAAATGAGAAAATCAAAATTATTTTAATCTCTCCGTTTTCTATGAGAATACAGATAAGACTGCCCCCGAAGAAGCAGCCTTATTTCTTGTGTTCTCTTATTTTGCTGTAATATACCCCTGCGCTTTCAAGAGTTCTGCACACAGGATAGCCCCGCCTGCCGCGCCGCGCACGGTATTGTGAGAAAGGCCGATGAACTTCCAGTCATAGACAGTATCTTCCCTCAGGCGTCCAACACTGACGCCCATGCCGTTTTCATAATTCACATCCTCGGTCACTTGCGGACGGTTATCCTCCTCAAGGTACTGGATGAACTGCTTCGGTGCACTGGGAAGTCCCAATTCCTGTGGAACGCCGCTGAACTCTTTCAGTTTCTGAATCAGCTGTTCCTTGGCAGGCTTTTTCTTGAATTTCACAAACACTGCCGCCGTATGTCCGTTCAATACCGGCACACGCACGCACTGACAGGTAATCGTGGGGGTACTTGCCGGTACAATCACGCCGTCCTTGACTTCGCCCCAGATACGCAGCGGCTCTTTCTCAGATTTTTCCTCCTCGCCGCCGATATAGGGGATGACATTTCCCACCATTTCCGGCCAGTCTTTAAATGTCTTACCTGCCCCGGAAATTGCCTGGTAAGTCGTGGCGACCACCTCATAAGGCTCAAATTCCATCCATGCGGTCAGAACCGGCGCATAGGACTGGATGGAACAGTTGGGTTTTACTGCCACAAAGCCTCTGCTTGTTCCCAGACGTTTCTTCTGGAATTCAATTACTTTCATATGCTCTGCGTTGATTTCAGGCACAACCATTGGCACGTCCGGTGTCCAGCGGTGCGCACTGTTGTTGGAAACTACCGGCGTCTCTGTCTTGGCATACGCTTCCTCAATCGCCTTAATCTCATCTTTGGACATATCCACCGCACTGAATACGAAATCTACCTGGGACGCCACCGCTTCCACTTCATTCACATTCATAACTACGATGTCCTTTACCTTTTCCGGCATGGGGGTATCCATTTTCCAACGCTCCCCCACAGCCTCTTCATATCTCTTACCGGCAGAACGCGGGCTTGCGGCAATCGTTGTCACTTCAAACCAAGGATGGTTCTCAAGCAAAGCGATAAAACGCTGTCCCACCATACCTGTTCCGCCAAGGATTCCTGCTCTCAATTTCTGACTCATCTCTAATCTCCTCACCCTCCCATATACTCCGGGAGTTATTCTTTCTCTTGTCCGTCATGCACGGACGTTTGTTTTTCTGTTAGATATACTAATATATTTTCGTTAAAAAAGCAATCCCAAATTTTATACAAAATTCACAGACTGACACCGTCAAATCTGTGAATTTTGTATAAGGCCACTATCATCCAAGCAATGCATGTTCCCAGTCAGGAATTTCTGCTCTCCAATCCTGCGCAAGCGTTTCTTTTTCCAGGGCAATCACCTTTTTCATGGCTTCCTTTCCCGGCGCTCCGACCGTCAGGCGTTTCTCCACGCAAGTCTTCATCGAAACCGCCTCAAAAATGTCCTCCTCAAACACCGGGCTGATAGCTTTGAGCTCTTCTAAACTCATATCATCAATGGCAATATTTTTATCAATGCAGTATAATACAATCTGCCCCACAATTCCATGGGCGTCCCGGAAAGGCACGCCGTGGTTTACCAGATAATCTGCCGCATCTGTGGCGTTAGTAAATCCACGCTTCGCGCTGGCTTCCATCTTGTCTTTGTTGAACTTCATTGTGGACAGCATTCCATTAAACAGTGCCAGGCAGCCTTTTACCGTATCAATGGCATCAAATACCAGCTCTTTGTCCTCCTGCATATCCTTATTGTAGGCAAGGGGGATTCCTTTCATGGTCGTAAGCAAGGAAATCAGCGCGCCATAGACACGCCCAGTCTTGCCCCGCACAAGTTCTGCAATGTCAGGGTTCTTCTTCTGGGGCATGATACTGCTGCCGGTACTGTAAGCATCGTCAATCTCCACAAACTGATACTCATTGCTGTTCCAGATAATGACCTCCTCCGAGAAACGGCTCAAATGCATCATCACCGTGGAGAGCGCAGAGAGGTATTCGATGAGGTAATCCCTGTCCGACACGCCGTCCATGCTGTTTAACGTCGGTCCCTCAAAGCCCAGGAGTTCTGCCGTATAATGCCTGTCCAAGTCGTAAGTCGTCCCCGCCAGGGCGCCGGAACCCAAGGGGCAGTAATTCATCCTCCGGTAAATATCCTGCATACGCTGGCGGTCACGTTTAAACATCTCAAAGTATGCGCCAAGATGGTGCGCCAAGGTCACTGGCTGCGCTTTCTGCAGATGCGTAAAGCCCGGCATGAACGTATCTGTATGCTCTTCCATAATCGCCAAAATGGTATGTAACAGTTCTTCCAGCAATTCATCCGTTGCCAGAACTTCTTTCCTCGTATAAAGGCGCATATCAAGCGCCACCTGGTCATTGCGGCTCCTGCCGGTATGCAGTTTCTTACCGGTATCGCCCAAGCGGTCAATCAGCGTTGCCTCCACAAAGCTGTGGATATCCTCATATTCGTGGGAAATCTCCAGCTCGCCCTGTTCCACCTCATGCAGGATTTGCTTGACTGCCGCTACTAAATCTTCCATCTCCTGCTCTGTAAGGATGCCCTGTTTGCCAAGCATCTTCACATGGGCTATGCTGCCCTCCATATCCTGCCGGTAAAATTTCTTGTCAAATGAAATGGACGCGTTGAAATTGTAGACCAGCTGGTCCGTCTCTTTCGTAAAGCGTCCTCCCCATAATTGTGCCATAATATTCCTCCTTATCAAAAAAAATGATTCCTCTTACTCTAGGAAATCATTTCCTGTAATTCTATTTCCGTTCCCATATCGGTCTGCGATTTCTTCCGTTCGCGCTCCTGTTTGGAAAATACGCAGCCGCAATAATCCTGACGGTACATGCCGTATTCTTTCGAGATTGCAACCGACTGTTTGTAACCGTCCTTTTTCTTAAAATCCGAGCAGAGATAGGAAATCCCATACTCTTGTGATAAATGCTCGCCAATCTCATTGAGTTTCTCCGCATTTTTCAGCGGGCTTATGGACAGGGTTGTCGTAAAAAAGTCCATCTTCAGCTGTTTCGCATACTCTGCCGCCCCTCGCAGACGCAGTTCATAGCATCGGAAACACCGCTCCCCGCCCTCCGGCAAATGCTCCAGCCCTTTTACGGTCTTATAGAACCTGTCTGGTTCAAACGTCCCCTCCACAAAACGTATCGGATGATGTGAGGGAAAACGTTTGATAAAATCCTCCTGTTCCCTGACGCGCTTCCAATATTCCTCCGGCGGATAAATATTGGGATTGTAATAGAGAACTGTGATTCGGAAATGCTGGGACAGATACTGCAGGACATAACTGCTGCAAGGCGCACAGCAGCTATGTAAAAGCAGCGTTGGCGCCGGCTCTTTTCCCTGTATGCTCCTGATTACCTGTTCCAGTTCTTTTTGATAGTTACGTTTCATAATCCTTCCCCTGTCCATCAATGATTCCATAAAGACCAATCTTTACCGCAAAGAATATGGGTTTTATCTGCGGAACTTATACAAAGTCTCTGCGTCCATAACATATGGGTAATTTTTCAGCTTCGCCTGGTTTCCCATAATCATCTTCACATCTTTTTCCCACAAATCATCGGAAATCTCTTCCTTACCCAGAAGTTCATCAAGATATTCCGTAAAATCTTCCACGCTTGCAAAACACATTTCCCTCAGCAGCGCCCGCACATCTCCTTCGGCCTGGTAAAACTGCATAAATCCCGGCAGAAAGATTCCCACTGCCTTACCATGAGGCACGCCCATCTCATACGTGACAGGATAGCTGAGCCCATGGGGAAGCGACGTTCCGGTATGAGTTATCGCCATGCCCGCCGTTGCCGACATCTGCATCAATTTGTCAAACACTTCATCGGACAACGTCTGCTTCGGCTCTCCGCCGAACCGCCTGCACTGCAATAAATCATCTTTCATCTCCGCAAACAGGCGCAGCCCTTTCTCCGAATACATACGGTTATAGGAATTGGCATTCGTATTCAGATAACTCTCAATCAAATGTGCCAAGGCATCCACTGTGGTATTGATAAGCGTGTTTAAGCTTTCTGTCTTGAGATAACGGCTGTCTATCAGCGCCAGCGCAGGAAAAATCTTGTGGCTGATGCTTTTCTTCGTCCTGCGGGCATGAATTGTCAGAATCGCATAAGGCGTCACCTCTGAGCCAGTCCCCGCCGTAGTCGGCACCTCCGCCACTGGCAGACAGCCAAGTTCACACGTCTCATACAAGACGCCCTCATCTTTCCCAGGATTGGCAATCATCAAAGCGATTGCCTTTGCCGCATCCATCGGGGAACCGCCGCCGATTCCCACTACAAAATCCACATGTTCCTCTATCCCTAACTCCCTCGCCTGCATCACTGTCTCAATGGAAGGGTTCTCCTCAATCTTATCAAATACTACATACGCGGTCCCCTCTTCCTGCAGCGCATGTTTCACATCTTCCAGCGAACCGTTGGCCTGAGAAGAATGTCTTCCTGTCACAAGCATTGCCTTGTTCCCTAAAGCTGCCAGTTCCTTTCTATGATTCATCACACAGTCGTTTTCGCTGTATACGTTGGTCGGCATATAAATCTGCATATGATTTCCTCCATTCTACCTAGTTCAGGATAACATCTTCCAGCTGACATCTGAAAAATATCATTCCGGCAATCTGCTATATTCTTCTGAGCAATCACCTCTATTATAGCCTCTTTATTCCCTCAACACAACTATTTTTCAAAGTGCTGGTAATCTTTCAATGAATTCCAATGCCCTCCCCAGGTAAATCCATGTTCTGTGAACATCTGATAACAGAGGTCATTTTCATCAATCTTATGCGCGAACGGTTGGCTCCTGTCTGCATAATCGCCCGCATTTACAGGGCTGATGGATGTGCCGCCATTTTTTACGCAGGGATTGTACAAGGGATTGATATCAATTGCGAGCCCCAGGCTATGGCGGGACAGTTTGCTGCTTCCAGCAATTTCCCGATAGTTGAAAGCAGACGTGTTATTATCCTCCATGGACTGCTCATCGTCTGCCCCATAATTGTCCACCAGGACCATTTTCTCAATCGCATATCCATCTTTGTAGAGTTCCGCCATAATCTCCAACACATCTTCTGCAATGGATTGATTAACCAGCAGTTCCCCGATATGGGTCTTCCCATCAAACCCTACATGCAAAATGCGCAGATAGCGCAGTTCATCCAGGGAAATATTGTCGTTCTCCTGATAGGAGGTTCCCACAATCCTCTGCTGCACCCCTGGGCTTAATTCTTCACTGTAAAACAGCAATTCTGCCATACCGTCTCTCAATGTCTCCATTTCAAGGATGCTTCCAGCCTCCATTTCCCTGATATCGGGCAGATTCAGATAATTCTCCACATTGGCAGAAGTCTCTGTACTCGCTGCCGTGTCAGAAAGGCTGCCGTCCCCTTTATCAGCTTCGGACAAATCTTCCTCAAAATTCCTGACTGCTTCTGTCACAAACCCTAAAATACTCTGACTCAGAACTTCCTCTCCTATGTATTTCTGCACTTGCTCCATATTCCACGTCTTCAGGTTAATTCCCACATAAACAGAAACAAACGCAATACATACAAAGAGAATGCCGATAGCTGTTTTTTTCCAAAATTTCATTCTGCCCTCATATGATGTTTCCAGATACAAACACCATGTTTCCTTTCATTTTAGTTTGTATCGCGGTTCACTACAATTCCGATACTGTAGACTGCCCTATCCTCAAGACATTTTTCTACTGATAAAATGCTACACACTCTTATTAAAAATCCCAACTTCATTGCCTTTAGAATCAAATACGCATACCTTTAAATTTATTTTCTCTGCCAAAGGCAAGGCAATCTTCCGATTCCCGGATTTTTCCTGCAATAAGGTACATTCACCATTTTTATCTTCATAATAAACTTCAAACTTAAATTTATCTTTCTTGGTGGTGACTGAACGGATTTTACAAAATTCCCCGCTCGTATCTCTTCTTATAATCAGCCCAATAAAACGCTTGGGCAAATGCTCTTTCTTTTCCTCATAGGAATCATAAAACAATTCTTTTTCGTCTATCTTGCCTGCAAAAAACTCAGCCATTACTTTGGTAAAACGCTCAGCCCCCATCTCATTCATATGGGTAGAATCCCGAAAATCTGTGTCATTCATTGTTAAAATTGATGGATTCGTGAGATTGAAATCATAAAAACTAACATTATTTTCCTCGCATAGTTGTTTCGCCTGCATATAATATTCATCATAATTTCCAAAAGATTCCAAAGTATACTCTGGCAATGGGGCAGAAAAACATACAAGTTCAATATCGTTTTCCTGGCAATACTCCGCAATTTCCTGAAAATAGTGACGAAACTCCTCATTCACAAGATTCTCTTTGATAGGCAGCCTGACTCTCGCACCTACATTTTCAAACTCTTCCTGAAAACGGACAAAACCTTTGCCTGCGTAATTTCCTGATTCCACTTTGATATATTCATAATTCCGGTAAACAGCGGTACATTTTGCAGAAACGGTTTCTTTCATCTTCCGTAACGAATAGACGGATTTCCAGTTCCGCCGCGCACGGCAGAACGCATTCATGTAATCCTGGGGCTGGAGGACCGTCCATAGATAAGAAAATTTATTCCATGACGGCCGCATATAATCTGTCACCCTGCAGACTTCCTGCAACGTTCCCTCCTCCAAGCCTCTGGTCACGCCATTGACCGATATTTCAAGAAAACAGGTATCGATATCCGACACCCGGTCCGCTTCTTTTAACAACAGATAAGAAGTGTCAATCCTTTGCGCAGAAGTACTGCAGTTAAACGTGTTTTGCTCCCATGTCTCGTCTGCAATGGCTGGATTAATCCCGCTATATACATGGGAAGCCCCCAGAAAAATACTGTCAATCTCCTCCTGCCCATACAATTCATGCAGTTCAATCCTCGCCCAGGATGTCGCATCATTGCTGAAAACGTAATCTAACCCAGACAAAAAAAGCATAACCATACACATTGTTGCCAAACAGACGCCCATTACTCTTAAAAACTTCATTTTCATCACAACCTTCCCTTCTTCACAGCAAGTAAATAAAATTATCCCTTTTTAAGAAAATGCACATGAGATGTATTTTCTTTGATCCCTATTTCATCTACTCACCGAAATATTGATTTATAATATAGGAAAAAATCATGATGGAAATATGGTGTTTTCAGAAGATTTTTTGTCCGAATCAATCTTACACCAGAAATCTTAGAACAAGTTTACTGCCAGTATAATGACAGGAATTCAATAATCTGGCAAAAGATTTGAAAGTACCGCTCCCATTTGGAGGTTAAATCCAACTTTCTGCGTTCCTGCATTGCCTCAATTCCTCCCCTTGTCATTGCCTTTGCAATCCCCCGGCTTCAAATCCGCCTTTGTCCGAATTTCCTGACATTCCCCTCTGTCCTGATATTGTCCTTCATAGACTCATTTACAGCCTTTTCCCCGGTCTTTTATGGCATGGTTTTTCTATGTATCCATTATACCACAGAGCCGCGGGGGATGTAAATTAGCTTCCACAAATGCCATGTACGGCAATCCTCTTTCGTGACATCCTGGATTTTCCCCAGATGGGTAAAATTCCATGAATTTGTGTCATAATAAATCGTGATACTCGTACTGAGGTAAAGAATCCTTTCTCCGATTGTTTCAGAGGAACATCGCCATTTCTGCGGATTCCTTTTGCTGCTCAGAAGTAAGCCCAAACGCTCCTATGGATGCATAGCTGCAATCCGCAGCGGAAGAACCAAGCCCTGCTATAAACCCTGCTTTTATCCCATGCTCTAATTTCCTCTGGATGGTCATGATTCCAGCTGCACCACCAGGAACACCAAACAGCAGCCCTTTTTCTTTCGTCTGCCCACAGATGAAAATTTCACCCTTTGATTTTTCATCATCACGAAGGATCTCGCCCACAGAAGGCACATAGATTTTGCCGGAAAGCGGGTTCTTAATGCTG
>CANOHX010000017.1 GCA_947565885.1 uncultured Lachnospiraceae bacterium | reverse complement strand
CTCCCCCTTTTCATCCGTGGTAAGCGTCGCTACAACTGCCCCCTTGCCTGCCGGAATGCCGTTTACCATTTCCAATATGCGTTTCCCATCTTCATCCGTCTGGCGGTCCGGGGTATAAATATCCTCCGCTGCAATAACATGAAATACTGCGCCGGCAAGCGGCTGTTCCTCGTAATTGAAATCCACGCTCCTGTTTTTGCCTGTAACTGCACTGAGGATACGGTCAATAATGGTATCGTATGCCACGGAGACCGGCACTTCCCCTGACTTTTCAATGGAAATGCTGCCCTTGACGGGCTGGTTTTCAATAACTACCTCAATGACCGGATCGCCGTCCATATCCTCCACGACTTTCAATGCCCCATCCGTAGTGACTTCCAGAGGGAAACCCTCATCTGCAATGACATATCCCTCCGGTGCCGTAATTTCTTCCACCACATAATTCCCATAGCCCAGCTGCAGAGGCGTGGTTACGGTTCCCGTCTCATCCGTGGCAAACTCACTGATTTTCTTATCCCCCAATTTCTGCTCCACATACTCCCCGGTATCCATATTTTTAATCTTAAAGGTCACGCCGGGAATCAGCACCGTGTTCCCATTTTCCGCATCCTTTTTCACAATGCGGATATAGGCTTTGAAAGGCGCGTCATTGAACACCCTCCAATGCTGCGGCTCCCTGGAATCCTCCGTAACCGTCACAGTGAAATCCTTTGTTTTATATAAATCCCCCGGCGTCTTTGTTTCTTTTACCAGATACGTCCCATAAGGCAGCTCTTTGGAAAGCGCGCATCCCTTTTCGTCCGTCACAAGCACGTCATGGGTTTTTGCATTGTCCCACCCGTTCTTGTCAATATCCGACTGCAGTTTTACGGTAAATTCTGCGCCTTTTACATAATCCGTCTCCGTGCTTGCGCCATCAGTGGACACCTTGATAATTTCAAATGCCTGTTTCTTTGCCGTTTCAATTACGGCTGTATTGAGGGAAATATCCTGATGGATTTCCTGCGCCCCGCGGAAATTGACCGGGTAAATGGTCCCATCAAGCAGGTACCCCTCGCTCGGCTCTATCTCGCGGATATAATAGCTGCCGAAGTACAGGTTGCCGAAGTTAAATTCCGCCTGCTCCCCTGTCTTTACCGTTGCAAGCAGCGCGCCTTTCTCCGCCGGGATGCCTGTTGACGCAAAATCCGCCCCCTGTGTGCTGGTAATGTCGTCATCCCCCGCATAGGTTACAGTCCCCCTGCCGTCCGGGTAAGTGATGGTCTCCGCCGCATACAACCCATAGGTTGCCCCTGACAGTTCTGCATCCCCCTGGGGTTCCTCCCCGGTCTCCCTGTCCTCCTTTTTTGCTGACACGTCACATCGGATTGGCGTGTTTTCCGCACGGAAATCAGAAATCTCCCCATAGTCCGGCCTCACTTCCCACACCTTTCCGTCATCCCGGTACCCATCCGGGATGACAATCTCTTTCACATAATATTTGTCCTGCTTTTTCACAAACTTTTGGGAGGCAGCCATGCCTAAGTCCTCATCATAATAGAACACCGGCACCTCCGCCTTGCCGTCCCCGCCCACGGAAACACGTTTCGTGCATCCGGCATCGGTGAACACGGCAAACCCGGCTCCTTTCACAACATTTTTCGATTCCGAATCCGTCTTTTTTACCATGACGCCCACCGTGTCAGGGTATTCCACAACCGGCATGGTCTTCCCTTTCTGGGTTACTTTCCCGTCGCTGTCATAAAGGGTAAAATACTCCAGCCCCACCGGGTAGACCGTTTCATCTTTCAAATATCCCGGAGCCGCCCTGACTTCCTTCAGGTAATAGGTGCCCTGTGTCAGCATCTCCTTCCCGGACAACGCCTGCCCCTTTGTATTTGTCCTTCCAAGTTTGCACAGCAGATCCGTACATTCCGCATCCTCATAGAGGTAATAAGCTGCCCCCGGCACCGGCCTGCCGGTATACACGTTTGTCTTATGAAGTTCAAAACTTCCCTCCTTAAATTTGGAAGTCACTTTCACGCTTGCAGTCACGGTCCCCGGCTCAAACTCCTCCAGAAAGGTAATCTTCTGCTGCGACACCACCGTCGGCGTCCATTTCCTCCCACCATGCTCCTTTGACTTTGCGGTCGCCGTCAGCTTGATGGTGCTGTCTGCCATGACAATCTTTTCCATCGCCTCCTCATTGCAGTACAGGTAAAAGTTGGAAGATGGCTGGCTCGCATCCGTCTGTGCCACACAGATGTCATACTTCTTCAAATCAGAATCGTCCTCAATCTCACTGGCGTCTGTTTTCAGCTCGCCTACGGTCAGGCCGTCCGGCTGCCCCATGATTTTATAGGAAACATTGGTAATGCTCCCCGTTTTGGTGCGGACAAACTTCTCCTTTGACCTGTACAAGCCGTCACCCATGTCCTGCCACTCCGTTTTCTTTGGGGAAATCGCATAAGCGATGGACTTTGTAGTCCCGGTTGCCTCGTCATACTCGTCCCGGTTATAATTTTCCGCATCCGACACAAGGGCTGCTATTTTATTATAGACGCCGCTGCCATCGTTGTAATAGCCCAGCTTTACTTCCCCATTCAGCACATGGATTGCCGCACCGGTAATGAAATAATCAGCCGGGGCAGAACCCTCGGAATACCTGCTGTTGTAACAGAGCCCATTCAGCATCCTGGCGCCGTTTACCATGCAGAACGTGATTTCCGGCTTGATGCTGCTGCCCGCACCGGAGGCGCCCACAGCCCCATCCGTGGTATTCTTGCTCAGCTCCAGACAGTAAACCAGATGGCTGTTGTAAGCCCCGGGTTCTGAAATATACTTAATTCCCATGCTGTGTCCGCAGTATTTTGCGTAACCGCTGCATGACACCGCCATGCTGTCCGGGGCGCCTGCTGCCATCAGCACCGGGGCAGAGGCCGTCTGGATTGTCATTGTGTCCCCCGCGCTAAACATTTCCGGTTCCCCATCTGACAGTGGAACCACTTTCCCATCCTCTGTTGGGGCAGTTTCCTCCTCATTGGGGGCAGGCTCCTCCTCCCCGCTGTCTCCGTCTTCTTTTTCCTGCTGCCTGCCGCCGGATTCCCTGCTTTCTTCCTCAGACGGCTCCACAATCTCTGCAGGCTCCACAATCTTTGCAGGCTCCACGTCTGTCCCCACTGTTTTGTCATAAAGTACAGGTTCCGGCTCCACGTCTGCCAAACTGTCACTGTCCGCTGCCGCGTCTGCATCCGCTCCGTCTGCATTGGCATAAACGGCAGTGGGGATGGCGGCTCCCACTGTCAGGACAAGAGCCATTATAAGAGCCATAACCCTTTTCCATCTCTTTTTTGTCATATACGTCCTCCATTCATATCCGGTATTCTGTTCCCTGCGGATATTCCCTGCCGGCACAGACGCCGGGCATATCCCCGGCATTTGTGCAGAAAAAAAGCACGCATATTTCAGCGTGCCTTTTCAACCCATAAAGCCGGTCCGCATACCGGGCTTTCCCTTATTCCATTGCCATCCTGCCACGGATAAAGGCAGAATTATTATTTCTTTCCATAAATCCCTCCTACTCCTCACTCCATGCCATTATCTTATCCATGACGTCCGGCATCCCGCTAATGCCTGCAGCCCCATCTTCTTCCATATCTTCTGTATCTTCTGCCTCCGGCTCCCCGTCGGGAAGATGCGCCATAACCGGCTGCCCTGCCACTGCATTCCCTAAAACGATGCGGACAACCTCATGGATTACTTCTGTCTTTATCTCCTCTTTCACCTCGGACAGCCTCTTTTCAAAATAGGCAGGCGTCATTTCTTCCGGCAGCCCATTCCCATTCCCTGCCTCCTGTGCGTCATAATACATTTTCAGCGCGTCCATGACCACCTGGTTCTTTGCCCTCCCGCCATTCAGTTTATCATCCTCAAACTTTTCCAGCAGCCGGACATGCTCTCTTTTTGTCATGGAAAAACGTATCGTGAAATTGCGGAACAGGTCCCCATAAGCCATTGCAATCCCCCCTATCCAAACCTGCGTTTCTGCAACTGTGCCAGATATGTGTTCCCAAGCAGCTCATAGCCCCTTGCGTTTGCTTTCACATCCTCAATATACTGGATGTTCTTCTGCTCCAGGCCGCCAAAACGTTTCATCACCCCGGCGCCACCGCCCACAAAAATTATCTGCGTGAGGTCCATGTTATAGCCAAGCTCCCGGAGGCTGTGATAAATCTGCCGGCAGTAGCCACGGATTTCCTTGATGATAATCTTCCGGTACTTCTCCGGCAGGTCTCCCCCGCCACTTACCATGACTTTCTGAATGTCATACTCGTCCACTTCTGCGTTCAGCTGCCTCACACACTCCTTGTTAATCTGCTGGATGCAGGTGATAATCCCATGCGGCTGGGTCACACATGCCGATTCATCCGGCAGGCCGTTGACAATTGGCATAATGTCTACTGTCCAGGAACCAATATCCACTGCAAGCTGTTTCTCCGGGAATCTGTCAATACGGTCAACCACTGCCGCATAGCATTGCGGGTAAACGCAGATATTGTCAATGGAAATATGGTACCTCTCTTTCTCAAAGGCAAACGAGACTTCCTTTTTCTTCAACAGGTAAGAAACGAAATCTTTTTTCTCGTCCCCAAACCTTGTCAGCGGCAGCCCAACCGCCAGCAGCACATGGGCTGTCTTTCTGCCCCTGATTTTTAATTCCTTTGCCACCGCTGCCAATGTCAGCATATAGTAATTTTCATCCGTTACCTTTGTGTCCTTTACCTCAAGACGCCTGCTGCCAATCTTGTAATACTTCCCGGCAAACTCCAAAACGTTCTCTGCAAATGCCGGCTCCGTGCTGATTTCCTTACAGCCTGATGTAAATACCTCATGTACCGTTTTCATCCCGGACCAGCCGTGGTCTATCCCAATCACTTCTATTTTGTTATCCATTTTGAATGTCCTCCTTTTCATGTAACCAGCTCCTTATCTGCTTTTTACCTGCATCTGTTCCCGATGCCATTCCTTAACAAGTGTTTCTATCAGTTCAATCTTCTGCCTGACCGTATAATCCTTTGGGAAATATGGATTCAATCTGTCAGAGCGAATCCTTATCTGTTCCCTCTGGTTTGGTTTTTCTTCTTCCAGCACCAGATAAATTGCATCCATGTCCAACTTCCCTGACTGGCTCATGCGTTTCAGCCGGTTTGCCTGTGACAGGGATGGCGTACACTGTTCTATATCCATCACGGCATGGAGCTCATACTGCTGCTCCTCATTCAGATAGGATAATTCCACTGCAACAGTGAATGCTATCTTACCCTCGTCAACCCAGTCTAATATCTTAGGAATGAGGTATGTCAGACGAATGTACCGTGCAATCTGGTTCCTGCTCTCTCCCACCTGCCGTGCAAGCATTTCATCTGCACGCATTTTCACAGGTTCATTCTGCAACTTCCATTCCCCTGATTCATCATAATCAGCTACAACTTTTGCAACCGATAAAGTTGGATTATCCAGCAACTTTGTCCCAACTTGGGACAAAGTTAAATCCGTCCTTTTCCCCTGCTGTTTCATTGCCTCTAATTTCATCCGGTAGGCAAACGCCTTTTCACTGGGCTTGATATGCTCCCTCTGCAGGTTGCTGTCAACCATTGCGATTACCGCCTGGTTATCATCCAATTCCACAACCATAACAGGAACTTTATCCACACCTGCCCATTTACTGGCTGCCTTTCTTCGGTGTCCCGCTATCAGCTCATATCCCTGCCCTGCCGGATTCGGTCTTGCAAGCAGCGGCACCAGAACACCCTCTTTTTCAATACTCTGCATCAGTTCAAATAATTCCGTATTCATTTCCACCTTAAACGGATGATTTTTGAAGTCTGCCAACTGATTTAAGGACAAATATTGGATTTTTCCCTCAAAAGTGTTCTTCTTACTTCCAACACCCTCGTCTTGAACGATTGAAGAATTATCCTGCTTTTTCCCTGCCATATCCATCACCACCTCTCATTTCCAATAAACTAATATAGAAACTAAAAAAGACCGCCCATCCTCAAAGCCTTGAAAATGAACGGTCTCCCATACTTTTTCTCTATTTGAATAATACAGTTTTTGATGAATTATGAACCCTACTTTGATGTGTTCCGTGATACCATATCAAGAACCACGGAGACATTTACACCATCGGAAATCGCTTTTTTATACGTCTTGCGGTCACTTTTTGAAAAGCTGAAAAACCTCTCAAAGTGCCTAAAATCAAGGATTTTCACGAATCCTTCCGATGTAGTAGACATATGCTCTCCACATGCCCTGAAAACGGAAACATATCCACGCAGCACATCCGCTCCACCATATAGCCGCGCGCCTGTAATACTTCCAAATCCCTTGCCAGGCTGGTAGGCTTGCAGGAAATATAGACCATCTTCTCCACGCCATAACGGATGATGCGCTCTAAAGCCTTGGGATGAATGCCGTCCCTTGGCGGGTCTAAGATAATTAAGCCTGGCCGGGATTCAATTTCATCCAAAACTTTGAACACATCCCCGGCAAGAAATTCACAATTGTGCAGTCCGTTCAGATAAGCATTCCTCTTAGCAGCTTCCACCGCCTCCGCCACAATCTCCACGCCGATGACTTTTTCTGCTACCGGAGCAAGAATCTGCGCAATCGTACCAGTCCCGCTGTAGAGATCGTATACCACCTTGCCATTTCCGGCGTCTGCAACATATTCCCGTGCCGTCTCATATAAAATTTCCGCTCCCAGAGAATTGGTCTGAAAGAAAGAAAATGGCGTTATCTGAAAACGCAGTCCTAATAATTCCTCATAAAAATAATCCTGACCATATAACACCTCGGTCCCCTCATTGATTACCGCATCTGCAAGGCTGTCATTGCAGGTATGCAAAATTCCGACAATCTTACCTTCCAGTTTCAGCTGCTGCAGCACTACGCCAAAACCTTGCAGGAGTTTATCCTCCGCCTCATCCTCCATCTGACTTGTAGTCACTAAATCTACAAGGAGTTCCCCCGTCTTCACTGCTTTGCGCACCAGCAGATGGCGCAGATATCCAATATGGCTCATTTTATGGTAAAATGGCGTTCCCTGCTCCTGAAAATAATAAAGCGCTGCCGACAGAATCTTGGAATAATCCTCATCAACAATCTTACACCCCGCCACTGTCACAATATCATGGAAACTGCCACGTTTATGCATCCCCAGGCATAGCGGACCATCCTTATAGCCGTCCCCAAAGGAAAATTCCATCTTATTGCGGTAGGCATAATGGATGGGACTCGCTTTTATGCCCTCAAAAATATCAGAAAACAAAGTTCCCCCTCTCTGCTCCTGATAAGGGGCATATACCGGTTCTAACAGTTCTCGTACCTGCTGTTCTTTCAACTGCAGCTGCTTTTGGTAGTCTAGATTCATAAATGTGCAGCCACCGCACTTGCCAAAATGCTCACACGGCGATTCTTTCAGTTCCATGGGTGATTTCTCCAACACCTCCAACAGCCTGCCCTCTCCGCGCCCCTTCCTCACCTTATTGACAGAAAATGCAATTCTCTGTCCTGGCAGAGCATTTTTCACGACAACTTTCTTTCCGTCTTCAAGAACGACAATGCCCTTATTGGGAAACTCCATCCTCTCTACAATCCCATCATATACTTGTCCTTTTTTCATAATCCTCTCCTTAAAGCTGCCCAAAAAGGCTCCCACAATACTCTGCGGGAGCCTCTCTTTCCATGATACAAATTCTTAATCTTCTTTCTCGTCCTCATCATCAAAGAAATCTTCATCATCAAAATCATCTTCAAAATCGTCCTCAAAGTCCTCCAGATAATCTGGTGTGAAGAAACGGTATACTCCATACGCGATAGCTGCAACTGCCACAGCGGCTCCTGCTATTGCACAAATCCACAGCAGCTTAGATTTCTTCTTCTCGCATTCTTCCTGTTTGTGCAGCAGCTCATTCAGTTTCACTGAACTTAAAAAATTGTCCATTTTTTCTCTATTCATGATTTCCTCCATTCCGTGCGCTTTCCCGCACAATGGGCAGCCAACGGAAGATATGCTTCCTCCGCTTTCGCCCTTATTTTCTCTTAAATTCCGGCAGACATTCTGCCTTGCGTTCCCTAAGTATTGATTTACCGGTCTTCGTAAAAAAGTACCGGAATTCTTACGCCATATTATAGCATACCTTTGCAAATTATCATACCAGTTTTTGCAAATTTTATACTTTTTTAAGTTTTGCAAAAGAGGCAAACATCTTTTTTGTGCCAACGCGGTCAAAATCCACCGTCACCTCGAAATCCCTTCCGCCCTCCACAATCTGCACAACAGTGCCCTCGCCAAATTTGATATGCTTCACACGGTCACCATTTCCATACTCCAGAGAAATACTGTTGGTCGCATTGCTGGAAAATGACGTGGACTGATAGGGTTTTTTCTGATAGGGCTTGCTCTGCGCATTTCCAACAGTAAAAATCGGATTTACCTTGGAACCTGCCTGCCGAAAAGAACGCGCCGGCAGCTCCCTTGCCTCTCCCTGCCCACTTTCCGCGCCACCCAACAAATTTCCTGGTATCTCTTTTACAAAGCGGGATACTTTATTATATTGCGTCTCGCCACGAATCATACGTTGTCTTGCGCATGAAAGTGTCAGCTTTGTCATTGCACGCGTAATTCCTACATAACAAAGACGCCGCTCCTCCTCTATCTCCATCGGATCGTCCGAGATAATCGTCATATAGCTAGGAAACAGGCCGTCTTCCATGCCCGCCAGGTATACATTGGGAAATTCCAGTCCCTTAGCGCTATGCAGCGTCATCAGCACTACATAATCATTCCCCTGCTGTAAGCTGTCTATATCTGCAACTAGCGCTACTTCTTCCAGAAATCCGCTCAAGGTAGGTTCTTCCGCACTATCTTCATATGCCACCGCCTTACTGATTAACTCATCAATATTCTCAATACGAGCTTTGGCTTCGTCCGTATTTTCCGCCTCTAGTTCTTTCACATACCCCGTCTCATCAATCACTTCCTGTAGGATTTGGGATACGCCCAGATACTCCAATTTGCTGCGGATTGACTGGATAAGCGTCACAAATGGTTTAATCTTTATTCCGGCACGTCCGATGCTCGGAATGTCATCCGCCATCTTCAAGGCATTATAAAAACTAATGTCCATCTCTGTCGCGTAAACCTGTACGCGCCCCAGCGTGGCAGCGCCAATTCCTCGTTTCGGCACATTGATAATGCGGCGCACCGCCAAATCGTCCCTGCCATTATCAATCGTCTTCAGATAGGCAAGCAGGTCTTTGATTTCTTTTCTGGCATAGAAATTTACGCCCCCCACAACACGGTAAGGCGTATTGCTCACCACAAACCGTTCCTCAAAAAGGCGGGATTGTGCATTCGTTCGGTACAAAATGGCACAGTCACCGTAGCTGCATTTCCCTTCCCGCACCTTTTTCTGAATATCCCTTACTACATAATCCGCCTCCTCAAACGCGGAATCTAACCGCTGAAAATTAATCTTCTCCCCCTCACTATTCTCTGTCCACAGGCTCTTGGGCTTGCGTCCTACATTATTGGCTATGACAAAGTTTGCCGCGTTTAAAATATTTTGCGTAGAGCGGTAATTCTGCTCCAGCTTAATTACCTTGGCATCTGGATAAATTTCTTCAAAGTTCAGAATATTTCTGATATTAGCTCCCCGGAATTTATAGATTGACTGGTCATCATCCCCGACCACACACAGATTCCGGTACTTATCCGCCAACAGGCGTATAAGTTCAAACTGAGCCGTATTGGTATCCTGATATTCATCAACCATGATATACCGAAAACGCTCCTGATAATTGTTTAGCACCTCTGCATCATGCCGAAAAAGCTCCACCGTTTTCACAATCAAATCGTCAAAATCCAACGCATTGTTCTTGTGCAGCTGGGCCTGGTATTCCCGGTAAACCTCCGCCTGTTTCTCTTTCACAAAATCACCTACAGCGCGACGCGTAAATTCTTCCGGCGAGACTAGTTCATCCTTAGCAGAAGAAATCACTCCCAGAAACATTTTCTCCTTGTAAACCTTTGTATCAATCTGCAGATTCTTACATACGTCTTTCATCAAAGACTTCTGGTCATCGGTATCATATATTGTAAAATGATTATCATAGCCCAGACGGTCAATGTAACGCCGCAGAATCCGCACACAGGCAGCATGGAACGTGGAGACCCAGATACTCTCCGAACCAAATCCCACAAGTTTATCAATACGTTCCCGCATCTCTTCTGCCGCCTTATTCGTAAAGGTAATTGCCAAAATATGGTATGGGTTGACGCCCTTTTCTTCAATCAGATATACTGCCCGGTGGGTCAGTACCCTGGTCTTGCCCGATCCTGCCCCTGCCAAAATCAGCAACGGACCTTCCGTGCAAAATACTGCCTCCCTCTGCATAGAATTTAAATTCTCATACATTTTTATTTCCTCCCTGGCACACACTCAAACATATGTTTATTATAGTTCATATTTTTACATATTTCAACCAATTTTCTTCCATTATCATGGAAAAACAACAAACTGCTTGTCATACGGTTTTGAATACTATATAATATTTCTGAGGTGAAAAAAATGACATTTGATGAGAAAGATTTACTGAACAGTATATTGGACAGTTTGTCCAACATAGATTTTATCAAACCAGAGGACTTTCCAAACATTGACTTATATATGGATCAGGTTACGACTTTCATGGACACTCAGCTTTCAGCCTGCAGACGGCATCCTGAGGATAAAGTGCTGACCAAGACCATGATTAATAATTATGCCAAGAATAACCTGCTTCCCCCTCCGGTCAAGAAAAAATATTCCAAGGAGCATATGCTGGCGCTGATTTTTATCTACTACTTTAAAAATATCCTAAGCATCGGGGACATACAGGCAATTTTAAATCCTATTACAGATAAGTATTTCAATTCTGGCTTAAACTTTAATTTAGATGACATTTACTCAGAAATATTCCGCTTAGAAGAGGCGGGGATTATCAATATCAAAAAAGACCTTACCAGAAAATATCAGCTGAGCCTACAGACATTTTCCGACCTGCCAGCGGGAGACCAGGCAGAACTGCAGCATTTTGCCTTTATCTGCATGCTTTGCTTTGACGTCTACCTGAAAAAGCAGCTGATTGAGAAAATGATTGATTCCAGGCTTACCGAAAACAAAGGAAACAAGCCCGCTTCCGACAAGAACAGGAAGAAAGATGTCCCAGATAAAAGTCAGTAAAACCATCTTGGGAACGCCCCTGATGATGCGAATCTGCTACGCCATCTCTGAAATGCCCCTGATGATGCGAATCTGCTACGCCATCTTTGATACGCCCCTGATGATGCGAATCTGCTACGCCATCTTTGATACGCCCCAGCGAAAACCTTTCTCTTCGCCGGGGCAGTTTTATCCTACTCTTCTTCTATAATCCCCATTCTGGCGAACACCATATCATATCCGTCATTTCCATAGTTCAGAGAACGATTCACCCTGCTGATTGTCGCAGTGGAAGCCCCCGTCTGCTCCGCAATATCCAGATACGTCTTCTGGGTCCTCAGCATCCTCGCCACCTCAAACCTCTGGGAAAATGACAGCAGCTCATTCACTGTACATACATCCTCAAAGAACTTGTAGCACTCTTCCTTGTTCTGCAGCTGCAATATTGCTTCAAACAAATGGTCTACGGCTTCTGTCCTCAATTTTTTGCTCATTTCCATTCTCCTTTTATGTATTTCTAAGGTACTCTACTAGTGTACTGGCACGTTCATAATCAGTTCAAAAATGAACATGCCAGTACACCAGCACAACCCTTTTCTTTTGATTTTAACATACTAAAGTTGTAAAGTAAACTAGTATTTGCTGCAGAAGACGCCGCTACTGCCTATCCATTGTAATTGATATATTCATATAGAAGCTGGCTATGGGAATTCATCACTAACTCCTGTGGAAATCCAATCTCTTCCAGCAATCCCAGGGCAAACTTATGCTCGCCCACCAGCACATCTGCATGGGCATCGGAATCTACAACAACAGGAACCTGATATTTTACACACAAGTCTAACATTTCGAGATAACTCTTTCGTGAATCTCTGCGGTAGCTTATCGGCGACAAGGACGTATTATTGACCTCCAGAAGCACATGGTATTCCTTCGCTGCTTTAACGAGCAGCTCATAATCAACTGGAAAACGGCTGTCATCTGGGTGGGCAATAATATTGATATAAGGATTCTTCATTGCCCCGACATAGGCAGATGTATTCTCTTTAGCCGTCCCGGCAACGTAACATGGCGGATGAATGCTTGCCAACGTCACATCCATCTCTTTTAAGGTATTTTCCGCTAAATCCACATGTCCATAATAATCCAAAATATTTAATTCCACACCATACAGTACAGTCATCTGTTCATATCTGCGCGGCAATACTTTGAAATTGGAAAAATAAAATTGATGGCAGCTTCCTGGCATGGCAGGTGCATGTTCTGTGATTGCAAATACTTCCAGGCCTTTTCCATAGGCCGCCGCAATCATCTCATTTCTGGTATTATAGGCATGACCACTGGCAATCGTATGTGTATGCAAATCCATCTTATCAGTTATCATCTCTTTGTACCTTCTCTTCTTTTTTATACCATTCTATCCGTTTTTGCCAGAAAAAACAAGGGTACGCAGTGAAATGGCATGTACATACTGTTTGATAATTACTGAGATTGAATGGATTTTTCCCATACATTTAACAGATTTCCGCTTTTTACATACTATAAAACAAAAAACAAAAGGACGAAACATGAAAAAAAATTTATTCCGTTTCCTGACTATGCTTTTATGTATTACTGCTGTTTTAGGCGCAACTCTCTTAACCGGCTGTACATCAAAAAAGGACGGCCAGGAACTCACAAAAGTGACGCTCAATGAAGTGGCACATTCCATCTTTTACGCTCCGATGTATGTTGCTATCGAAGAAGGATACTTCGCAGAAGAAGGCATAGACCTGACGCTCATTACTGGGTTCGGCGCAGACAAGACGATGACTGCCGTATTGTCCGGCGAAGCAGACATAGGATTTATGGGACCGGAAACAACTGTCTATACCTACAACGAAGGAGCTCAGGATTATGTGGTGAATTTTGCCCAACTGACGCAGCGCGCCGGAAACTTCCTGGTAGCGCGTGAAGAAATGCCCGATTTTACCTGGTCTGACCTGAAAGGTAAAGAAGTTTTGGGAGGAAGAAAAGGCGGTATGCCAGAGATGGTTTTTGAATACATCTTAAAACAGAATGGCATAGACCCCGCCTCTGACCTCTCCATCGACCAGAGCATTGATTTTGGTTCCACCGCCGCCGCCTTTTCTAGCGGAAAAGGAGATTTCTCTGTAGAATTCGAGCCTGGCGCTACCACCCTGGAACTGGAGGGCAATGGTTACGTTATCGCTTCCCTGGGCGTAGACTCTGGTTATGTCCCCTACACTGCTTTCAGCGCCAAAGCAGAATATATGGAAAAAAATTCTGATGTTATCCAGAAATTTACAAATGCACTGCAAAAGGGCATGGATTATGTGCAAACCCACTCGCCGGAAGAGATTGCCGCCGTAATTGGACCTCAATTTAAAGAGACGGATTCGCAGACCCTTACAGCTATCGTGACAAGATACCATGCGCAAGATACCTGGAAAGAAAACCTGGTATTTGAAGAAGACAGCTACCAGCTCCTTTTGGATATCCTTTCCGATGCCGGAGAGCTGACTGCAAGCCCATCCTATCAGGAATTAGTAGATACCGCCTATGCCAAGAAAGCAGCCGGCATCTAAGGAAACATTGAGCAAACCAGAATTTCCCTGGCTTCCTCTCAGTCATCTTTTACCAAAAACTGTCCGGCAGACATTTTAGGATATGCTCCATTGGTTGAGTACGGATTTGCAGCAGAATTATGCTGATTCACGACGCAAATCCGGCGCGGGAAACGCTCTAATCAGCGTTTCCCTAAGCCGGGCAGCCTCCTTAGCCTTGACAGCTTATGAACTTGCTTTCTGAACCTTAAAAGCATATTTTCTACGCGTCCTACTGCTTACAATAATCAAACTTTGCCAAAAACGCCTGATTGGCTTCCTGCCCAATCTTCCATTTTCCCTCTTCGGTCAACCATTTCTGGACGGCAAGGACATCCTCATGGGTATATTCCCACGTTTCCACAGGACTGTCATTTCCCAGGACACTTTTCAGGTACGCCATGTTCTCCGGCTCCCGCCAGGAAGAATTTTCTTCCAAAGTATGTAAATATTTTTCAGAAATGTACCGCACATAATGTTTTGGCATCTCTGCAATAGCCGCTTCCTCATCCCATACCATGATTTTCACGTTCTTGTACGAAGTTTTCCGGTAGGCATCTGTCACCTGATAAGTAATTGTAAATTCTGCCTTGGCTTGCGTCTGCAGCTTAAAGCCTTGTGGGTCAAAATCTTTTAATTCTATCTGACCGGTAATATCTCCATCTTCCTTGTCCATAGCCGTGGCACGCCCGATAAGTTCTTCCGCCGTAATCTTGCCCTGGTTTGCCTCCTCTTTCAGATAATAGAAAATATCCTCGCTGCTGATTGTCGGGTAGTGGTTATATTTCACTTTCACCGGTATTTCCTCTTGCGTAATGTTGCCTGCGCTATCCGTAACAGCAAAAGTTACAAGGACGTCCACGCTTTCATCCTCTTGAAGTTTAAGATAATAGGTATCAAGCAAAAAATCTGCGGGCACATCTTCTTCATATTTTTCCTCATAGGCCTCCTGGCTGCTGTTTTCAGATTTAGGATAAGATATCTTCACAATACGAAGTTTATCATTGAGGTCGGGGTTTGCTTCCATATCCCTGTTATCTTCTTTATCATGCGCAGTCAGATGTCTGATAAGATCCCCTTTTGTAACCTCCTCGCCCTCGTAAAATTCCATCTTCTCCCCAGGCGTCACCGTAATAGTTGGGCAGGAATCCCATTTTGCCAGTAAATTGATGTATTCATGTGCATGGGTTTTTCTGGAATCTGCAGCCCAAACCGCACTCTCCCAATCCCTCTGAGCTGCCCTGACGCTTCCGGCAAGCCCCGGAAAGACATAAATGGGCTCTGCTGCCTGGTAAGCGCCGATATCTTCCGTGGTACGGTCTGAAACAGCTCCTATGTGCTCCGCTTTTGTGTATATGGCTGCCATTTTTTCCTGCTGCTTCTCTGAAAACGCAGATTCTCTATCCTTCTCCCAGCCCTGGGACTGGCTTTCCAGTTCCCAGCCCTGAAAACTATATCGTACCTTACATTGATAGGGCTTCTTGTCTGCCGTATACTTGGTTTCCATTTTCTCCTTTTGGAAGCCATTATCCCGGAACTGATAAAGGTTTTCTAAAGAAACGTCATACTCCAGCGTATTGCTTCCCAACGTTGCGCCAGCCCCGCTGTACGCCATGTTGACGTCCTTATAGCAGAAGTACCGGTATACCGTCCCTGGCTCTTTAATATCTTTCAGCTCAGAGCAGCCACGGTAACGGTAAAGGGCATAGTCTTCCTGCCCTTCCCTATTCCATGCGCTGCCTGCGATGTTGCTTCCTGGTTCTTTCGTCTGCTCTTTCTGTTCTCCCAGCTTCGCAAGCGTGCGGAAACGCCCATCTTTGTAATAAACCAGACGGTCGCAAAGCGTCCTGCCGTCTTTCTCCAAAATCAGCTGATATGCCGCGCATTCCGGAACGCTTAGCAAAAGCCGCATTCCCTGTAACGAACCGGTATTTCCAGTTACGGAACCTGCAGCCAAAGATGATTTGATTTCTCCTATCTGCGTGCCCTGAGGCTGTGCAATGAGGGAGATGCTGCACCACGGCTGCCCGGCATCTATATATACTTCCCTGGCGCCTCTGTCATATATCATCTTCACGCCCAGCTCCTCCCGAACATCCCCTGGCGTTTCCCCAAGGTCGCAGGGAACGTCTGCATAATCCTCGCAGCTAATTAAATAGTGATAGCGTGCGCTCCAGATTTCGTTACCGATCTGATCTTTCCGCTTCTTTGCCTCAGCAGTCAATTTCCCATCACTGCCTACCATTGGCTGTCCGCTTTGATTATAGTACCCTTGGAACTGATACCCTTTCTTTTCCGGCAAAGCAATCTTATCTGCTCCCTCTTTGCATTTGCTGTCCAGGTACAGACCTTTCGTATACTTCTTGTAAATTTTTCTCGTCCCTTCTTTAACAGGATTGCTAAGCTGGTTATCCAAAGTAACTGTGTATTTGTTTGGCTCCCACTGCGCATATAACGTAATTTCCTGGTCTGCAGCCGCAAGTGCCGGTGCATACTCCGTCACCAGATAGGCCACATCCTGGTCAAAGGATTTTCCCATGCCATCGGGTCTGGTATTCCATTCTGCACCGTCCTGCCTGTCATATCCTGTCCTTTCCAGCCCAAAAAAACTGACGTTTGCCGGAGCCTTTTTTTCACTGCCAAAGAACCAGCTATCACGGTAGAGTCCAATATAATTTTCCCCAGCCCAAAAATTTGCTTTTCCACCGTTCGCATCATACCGTACAACCAGCTGGTTAGGACGCCACTGCGCATATAGCATAAAAATTCCGCCATCTTCTGAAGTTAAATTCCTTACGTTCTCGCCCAGCCCATATGCCTGGCCGCTGCCGTCTTTCTTGGTGTTCCAACCAGTCAGGGTATGCCCGGTAAGGCTAAACCCATTCCCGGGCCTCAGGGCAAATTCCTGGTCATAAGTTGCATTCTGCCCAGGAACCGTTCCGTTCCCGTCATTCGCATCATACCTCACTTTGTAGCTGTTTGGAATGTTTTTGTACAGATTAAATTGATGGCTGCACTCATTTTCATGGAACTCATTGTTGCCTCCAACCCCATCTTTCGTACATCCCAGCCACACATGGGAACTGGCTACATAATAATATCTCTCGGTACTCGGGCAGTAGGAAAAATGTCTCTCCGTATATGAATACCCAGCATAACCGTCACCGGCGCAAACATAAGGACCAGCAATTAGCCCCATCAGGTTTGTGCCGTCCGCTCCTGGTGCTTCCACTTCCACATTGAGATTCAAATGCGCCACGGTATTGCCCTTCCCCCCAGGATTGTACGTTGTAATCTTCTTTGCCTTGATAGTCTTCCCATGCAAGCTTCCAGTCAGTTTGACATTATTTTTCAGTTCATTCCTGGTCGGGTTTAACGGACTGGCTGCCTTGTTACATTTTATACTTCCTAGCCCAAAGCCGAGCGATGTATGGTGGCAATTTACTTTCCGGCTTACTGCTGTGTGGTATCCCCGCTTGCTCCCCGGATACACCATTTCTCCATCAAGCAGCCGCAGACAGCTGATTTCCTTGTTTTGCTGAACGGTTATGGAAAGCGGACTGTCTGCCCTTATCTCCGACAACGTCTCCGCTGCTTCTTCAATTTCTAAAATTTCTGTATCTTCTTCCGTTTTTTGCCGAACCAGATTTTTTCTTGTGGATTCCGTTTCTTTCGTTTTTCCCTCTGAGGCTGCCGCTTTATTTCCTTTCCCCTTGTCAGTAACAGCACCATCCTCAAAATCTCTTTCCACTTCTTTCTGCTCTTTTGGGGCAGCTTGTTCTTCTGTCTTTGCACGATTTGAAACTCCTGCTTCAGGTTCCCCATCTTTCCTGAGAATTTCTGTAATCTGCCCTAATGCTCCCCCCTCCTTTTCTGGCTTACGTTCCTTGGTCGGCTCTTTCGTATCCTCTTCCTTTTCTGATTTACTTTCCCCGGTCGCCTCCGTCGTATCCTCTTCCTGCACTTTTGCCTCATCTTCGGGAATCTCCGCTTCTTCCCTCACCTTGTCCTGCGCTGGCTCCTTTGTTTCAGCCACTGTACCCCCTTGTCTCTGTACCTGTCCTGCTGCCGGTAAGCTGGCTACTGACAGACAAAAAGAGAGCACAATGCTTAAGATAATTTTCATCCGATTCCTCCTTTACTCAAATACTGCTTCAAATACCACATCTTCTTCCGCTGCCATGCCGTCCGTCAGCCATCCGCTGGCATCTGCTTTCTTCCATCCCCGAAACACACGACCTATTTTCTGCGGCTTTTTAGGGGATACAATCACACTCCCCTGATACAGGGAATATTTTTCATAGACAGTTCCATCCATTCGGAACTCTGCCAGGCAATAACCTCTTTTTTCTGTATATTCTTCCAAGATTACCGTTTTCCGGCATACCGCCTCTTTTTCCCTGGCATTGATTGTCTTGTATGTCTCTGTTATCTTCACATCCAGTACGCCTCTTTCGGTATCGGCAGTGAGAATCTTCACCTCCAGGTCTGCATCCGAAGAAATATGCAAAAGCAGCGCCTGCTGAAAATCTGCAATCAATTCCCGCTCATTGCCAATTTCATAGCTTCCATGCTTTTTCAGCTGCTCCAACGTCTGCTCCACCGCCGTGTTCAACGCTTTATCCGCCTCGTTTTCCCGGACGTTTTTTCCACTGACAACCATCACCCCGGCAATTACCATAACTGCCATCGCCAAAAGTGCCATGCCATAGACCATATGCTTCATGAACCCTCCTTCCTACTTTCCATCTACCAGAACGGAAAATCTTCCCATGCCTTTTTTACGCTGCCCATCCATTGCTGCCAAAGAAAACGTATACACGCCCCTCCTTAAAAATACAGCTTGTCCGCTGTTTTTTTGAAAAAATTCCATGGCACTGGCCCCATCCTGGTCTGTGATATCCAACACTGTAACATCCAGCTTATTTCCTTCTGCATCCGCTGCGGCAAAAATCTCTGCAACTGAAATAATTTCTCCGATATCCCACCGTTTTTTCCCGATACATTGTATAATGGGAGCCTCCCTCCCGCACAAATCCTGAATGGTCTGGCTGTCCGACATCTGTGAGAAATCTTCCCTCTGGGATTCCATACGCTTCCCTATCCGACCGAGAAGCGAGGCCCCTATGAGGATTGACACGACTGCTAAAAACACAACTGCCGGAAGAACGATATCCTGTATCGATTCTACTGCTTTTTTCATTCCTACCTCCTAACAAATGCCCTGGGAAAAAGCCAGAATCATCTCAAAGGCCTGCCCTGCCGTCAGAAAAACTGCCGCAAACCCGACTAACAACACCGAAGATACCGCTGCAATTACCACTTTTCCATACTCCTCAAACACTTCTTTCATCGTCATCCACCTCCTGAACAAATTATATATTTCAATACCCGCCTGCATTGCAGGACCGCTTCATGGTTAAAACA
The DNA here is from genome assembly GCA_947565885.1 of uncultured Lachnospiraceae bacterium. GTDB lineage: Bacteria > Bacillota > Clostridia > Lachnospirales > Lachnospiraceae > Petralouisia. Next base: position 5,321 of record CANOHX010000017.1, on the reverse strand, counting down.
TCAAGCCAGCAATAATTCCAGCAGATATGCGAAAATTCCCAGCATACTTCCTCCTGCAATTATATAGATGATGGCTCCGCCAAACTCCTCTATTACAGTCTTCACTCATGCCTCCTCCTTCCATCTGTATTAGCCCCGCCATGCTTCTGCTTTCCCTTATTTGGCAAATCCCCGGACCTGATGGTCTGTCACCAAATTCAGCACTGGTATGGCATATTCATAATGCAGAATAATTTCTGCCATTCTCGCATGCTCCTGCGGATTATAATCTATCGTCTTAACTTCCAATTCATATCCTGCCTCCTTTGCCTGCTGTCGGCAGGACGTTATTACTGCATCATTAAAATTGCTGCACTCAATCTCACTGATGACGTCTGCATGGTAATTCCTGGCGTTCGCGGACTGGATTCCAGCCGTCACCACGCCAATCCCCACCATCCCCGTCACTAACAGGAAAAAAATTCCCAGATATGTCTTCATAATCTGTCCCATTCCATCACCCCTCTCCTATAGTTTCATCCGCCCTAAAAACATGAGCATGAATACCACCATATTCACCACGGTCTGAACCGATACCGTTACCTGGGGCAGATAGAAAATGCCATTGATTCCAGCAAGGCTCATTTCATTGGACAGCTTCTCCGCCTTGTCCATCATCTTGCTGTTGCGCTGTACAAGGATACGAATCTGCGACTGCGCATCCCCATTGCCGGATTCTGAGATAGCATAGAGCATCTTCATGGCAGAAAGCACGGCAGACAATTCAAACATCCCCAGAAACTGCAGGTATGGTTCAATGGCATCCGGCGTCCGCTTCAGGCTATCAGACAGTCTTTGCAGCTCGCCCTGCAGCACGTCAGGCGCATGGGCAATGGTCTTTTCAATGGAAACCTGTACATTGTTGCCCTGCAGAAGCAGTGCCATTTCCATCAGCCAGTTTGGAAATACGCGGTTAATCTCCTGCACTACTTTATCATAGGCAATCCGGTAGCCAATTTTATGCTGATTCAGCAGCAGCATTCCCGCAATTACTGACAGCGCTGCAGCCATAACCCATCCAAATACAGACAGCAGGACCGCAACTCCAAAAGCAGCCCCTGCGGCGATGAAACTCTTTCTTGCCTCTTTCTTCTCATCATAACTGGCTATCATCTCATAATAGCCGGAAATCTTCTTCCCCTGCATGTCTTCCTGTACAATCCAGCTACCGGCAATCTGACGGTTTGCCTTGCGGAAAATCGCAATATTTATCAGCAGGTACAAAGTCGTTACGCCCTGGGTAACCGGATTGCCGACAATCGTATATTGCTCTGGCATGGAACGGTATACCATATGGAAAATAACGGCAAGCAGCATCGTTACGCATAGTGAAAAAACCGCTCGCATACGCGCTGCTTTTTTGTCCTCCTGCAACAGCACTACATTATCTGCCCATACCGCTTTATCCTGCAGCAGCAAGTCAACTCCCTCCTCACATGCCCCGCCGTTGCTCTCCACAGTCCTCAGATATTCGTGGATCGCACAGAGACGTTTGGCAGGATAGGCGCGCTCTATGATTTCCAATGCCTCTTTGTATAGCTCATGCCTGTAACTGCCGTGCTCTATGTAATCAATTGCCTCCCCGATAACCTCATGCATCCTGCCTTGGGCAAACAGCGTACGCGTATCTTTGAGCGAGACAAGAATCTTCTGATTCAGACGGAAAGAGTAGAGCATCTGATCCATATAATCTGAAATATCCAGAAACTGCTTATGCTCATACATCTGTTTATATCCATCCAGAATCAGAAACGGCAAAACCATAGCACTGGCAGCCACCACCAGGACAATCAGATACCAATGCAAACAGAATAACATCCCGCAGCCAATCGCCCCCGCCGATGCCACAAACAGAAATACGCAGTACTTTCCCATGGAGAAATTGTATCCGTAGCTGTCAATCCGCTTCTGCAGGTTGCCCGGATAAAACAGCCCTAGCTTTTCCTTTCCGCTGCCTTTCCGCTTATCTTTTTTCCCTTTCATACAACCTCCTGTTCCAAACCCTGGGAAGCTTTCACCAACGCAATATCCAGAGGTTCATAGGCGCAGGTCTGCGGACAATGAAATGGCTCCTCAATCCCGGCGCGGTGCAGCCGCCGCAAAATATCATCAGGAATTACATCCGATATCTGCTTTCCGTCCTCTACCAGCATATAAATGGCATTCTTCCCATCTGACCTGTCAAAAAAACACATCTGGTCAATGTAACGCTCCAACATGCCGGTTTCATTCTGATACTGGCGCAATAACACGCCTACACTGATAAATTCATAAATATAATTCTCCAGACGGTCTGCATCCCTGGAACGCCCAATCATGTTCATAATCCTGTCCGGCAGATTCCTCAGGTCGTCCAAATGCAGGGTTGTGAACCCATACACACCGGTAGACCACTGCTCTAGGAGGTACTGCACCTCGGTGGAACGCGCCTCCGATAAGATTATCCACTTGGGATTCTGCCTGAGGCAGAGCTTTATTGCCTCCGTGTAGCTCAAATCCTTGCTCACCTGAAGTTCCACGCAGTCGTTTTCTGGATTGATTTCATGGAAATGCATCTCCAAGTTATCTTCAATGGTGATGGCGCGCTGATTGGGCGGGATAAATCTGGAAAAAAACTTAGCGCATTCCGTCTTCCCTACGCCTGGCTCCCCACAAAACGCAAAATTCATTTTCGCTTTCACGCAATTAATCAGGAGACTCAGCATCTCCACTGTACAGTACCCGCTATCCAACATACTTTCTACTGTCTGGCGGACCTGGGGAAGCGATTTACGGATACAGATACTGCGTCCAGACACAGCCGCCGATTCATGGATAATGCTGATTCTAAGCTCATTCGTTTCCGCCTCCAGGACGTTATTTGCACGATTGAACGGCTTATTGACCCGGTTGGCAATCCTGTGGGTAAAACGTTCGACAAACTCCTCCCCAACATGGGCTTTTGCCTGATACCGCCCCCGCTTCAAATCTGCCACCCATAAAGTTTTCCCATTGTAATCTATATCTGTCACATTTTTATCCTGAATATAGGGAAAAAATGGTCCAAATTCCTCCTCTGTCAATTCCCAGTCATATTTCATTCTCTCCTCCATTCTCAATTTCCAAGAAAGCCCGGGCTTTCTCATTTTCTTTGGCTTCTCGTATAGCCCGGGCTATATTGCTAGGATACTTTCGCCTGTTTAAACAAAGTATCAACCAAGTTCACAAACGCTGTGTGTACTGGTCCATTTGTGGCAAGCAGCAATCCCACAACTGCAATCAGTGCAATGATTGCCACTGCGGTGATGATAATGCCGCTATATTCCTCAAAAATAACTTTCATGCCCATCCCTCCTTTCCGCAGATATTCTGTTATGTCCACAGAAAGGCACATAACATTATTCTTTCATTCTTGCATTGGTAATTGGCGAATGATATGCCAACTGATAATGAATTCCCACTGACTATCCATGAAGATTTCAGACATGGGCCAACGCCCTGGAATTCCTATGCAGAAATAAAAAGATATTTAATGCCGGCAAAGAGAGCGCCGGCGGCTGGAAAATAATGCGGAACCGCGTTCCGTATGGGTATTGTAAGCCCTGTTCTTTTAAAAAGCAATTAGGAATATATCACAAAATTTTTTGCAGAAAATAAGCCCTACAGAGAGCAAGTCCGCTCCCTGTAAGGCTTCGCAATGTCAAACGACGCAAAATATTATAAATTCTCTACCTTATCTACCGCAGCTTCCAGATAAGGATTCTTAATCTGATGGAACTTCCCTTCATCCGCCATCCTGGCATATTCAGGATCCAATGGCAGCTTCCCTAATACAGGAACGCCAATCTCCGCCGCTGCTTCCTCAATCTTGCTGTCGCCAAACAGCTTAATTTCTTTTCCACAATCCGGGCACTTGAGGAAACTGTAATTTTCCACCAGCCCCAAGACTGGAATGTCCATCATCTCCGCCATATGAATGGCTTTTTTCACAATCAACTGTACCAACTCCTGCGGGGAAGTCACAATCACAATCCCATCCACTGGCAGGGACTGAAACACTGTAAGCGGCACATCGCCGGTCCCCGGGGGCATATCCACGAAAAGGTAATCTAAATCGCCCCAGTAAACGTCATGCCAAAACTGCTTCACCGTGGAAGCAATAACCGGTCCGCGCCAGATAACTGGCGCTTCCTCATCCTCCATCAGCAGGTTCAGGGACATTACTTTCGTGCCGTCCGCCGCCAAAATGGGGAAAAGCCCCATATCATTTCCCTCCGCCGGACCATGTACGCCGTACATTTTGGGAATGGAAGGACCTGTGATATCTGCATCCAGAATCCCTACCTCATATCCCTTTTTACGCATGGACGATGCCAGGGAAGCTGTCACGAAGGACTTGCCCACGCCGCCCTTGCCGCTGACCACGCCAATTACCTTTTTCACGCTGGAAAATGGATTCATTTCTTCCACAAGGCTCTGGGAGGCTCCGCCTTTGCTCGGGCAGCCTTCACAGCTCTCTCTGGAACAGGTTGCCGCACTGCTGCAGCTTTCATTTTCTGCCATGATAATTCCTCCAGTCCAAATTTACTTTACTGTGCAAGGCCCGTCGCTTCCTCCAAATCAAATAAGGCATATTCCAAAGCTTCGACATCTTCTTGATTCGGACTATACACCTTATCATTCAGCTCAACCCGCACAGTCATAGATGCCTCATCTTCATACTCTGCTTTCTGCAGGGAATCTTTGATGGCATCCTTTAATAGAGTATATACCTGTTCGTTAATTTCATCCTCAGAAGGACTCTCGCCGCCATTTTGAATCTGCTCGGAAAGTTCATCCGTATATGCTTGCTGCTCTGTCTGGAACTGCTCCATCGCCGCCGCAAACACTTTCATTTTCTGATATTTGACCTCTACCACATAAGATTTGTCATCCTGTTTCGTAGCCTCTCCCACCGTATACTTGACGCTCTTATACACATCCTGCAGCACTGTCGTAAATTCGTTTTTCAGCTCATCAGAAATATTTACCCCGGCAATCAGACTGTTAACTTCCGTCTCTATTCCCTGGTCATACAATTCTTTTGCCTGTTCCTCAGTCCCCACTTTCTGCTCCACAAATGCAGCGGAGTCATTTTTGTAGGAGTTGTCAAGCAACGCCTTTATGTACCCGCTGGCATCAAAACTGCCGCAGCCTCCCAACATTGTAACGGTCAGCATTGCTACCAAAAGCAAGCTGATTTTTCTCATTTTTTTCATCATACCATACTCCTTTGTAGTAAATTTTCACAACATATCTATTAT
>CANOHX010000016.1 GCA_947565885.1 uncultured Lachnospiraceae bacterium | reverse complement strand
CTCGCAGGAACCACGGTCATTCGTGTAGTAATAGACACCCAAATCTTCTATAGTTTTAAGCTGCTGGCATACATATTGTTCCGTCAGCGCGCCTTTGAACTCAGCAAATAAATCATTGCCGTCCAGCAATATATGCTGACGCAATCCAGTCATACAGCCGAGCAGCCCTACATCAACAGTAAACAGCTTAAAAGCTCTCAAATCCTCATACGCTTTCAGCGGCATTCCCCCCGCATTCACGCGGCTGACCTTATGGACTAGCCCACAATCGCAAAGCCACATAATCGCCGCTTCATATTCCTTTGCCCTTGCACCCTCCCGCACAAGGCCGTAGATAAACTTCTTGTTCTCTTTTGCAAGCTGAGATGGAATACTGTTCCATATCATGCGGATTTTGGGGACAATTTCGATAGGAGCATGCTTGGAAAAATCCTGTTCATAAGCTGCCAGTATGCGCTTTTGGATTTCCCGCACTTCATGAAAGTCCTTATCCTCTGCAAAACTCTGCACCGCTTCCGGCATACCACCGACATAATAATATTGCTTGAGTGCGTCAATATAAGTCTGCTTAAAAGAAGTTACCATGGAATAATCCTGGCTACCAAGAAGTTCGGCAAAACGTTCACCGACCGTTGCCATCAAAAACTCTTTGAAAGATAATGGATACAGGTTTAGAAAATCCACCTTGCCCACCGGAAACGAAGTGCCCCCATGCTGGGCAATGCCTAGCAGTGAACCAGCGCAGACAATATGATACTGCGGTGCATTTTCATAGAAATACTTAAGTGATGAAAGCGCCCTTGGCACCTCCTGCACCTCATCAAATATGAGAAGCGTTTTATCCGGATCAATCTTTCTGCCAATATACAGTTCAATCCCCATAATCAGGCGGTCTGTATTCAAATCAGACACAAACAACTCTGCCATGCGAGAATTGGCATCAAAATTAATATACATGGTATCTTCATAAGCTTTTCGACCAAATTCTTCCATCAGCCAGGTCTTTCCTACCTGCCTTGCTCCTTCAATTATCAGCGGTTTGCGGTGTTTGCTGTCTTTCCATTTGTATAATTTTTCCATTGCCATTCGGTACATAAGCACACCTCCACAAAGAGATACAGACACAGCATAGCACACAATCACAAAAATTACAACGAAAATCCCAACACTAAGAACATTTTTTACAATGAAAATTCCAACAGCAAAAACACTTTTTACAACGAATCGCCACCTACGCTGACTTCACAATCTTTCCGGTAAAACGCTATCCCATAGCAGTCTATCTTCCGATAGCCCTCCTGCCGCAGCTCTTTGGCATAATTCCTGTCCTCAATCTGCTGCAGCGCTTTCTTCGCATCCTCCTCAAGGCTGTCGATGCTATCCGAAACTTTTACCTCTATGATAAACGACCTGCCGCGCAGGGATGGGCTCTTCACCATGAGGTCGGAACGCCCATTTCCAGACTCACGGTTAGATTTTACGATGTAATCCTCACTCTGGCTGAGGACTCCGGCAAGAAAACCATGATAAAAATTTTCCGCGCTGTCATAAAAGCTGATTGTGCCAAAAAGCTGCCCATTTAAGATATCGCGCATTTTTTCCGCATTTTTGTCCTCCATGGCACGGTACAGATCCCGAAAGTCTTCTTTCTTCATCTTCGCCCTCATCCAATTGCGGATGGTATCCCGATAAATTGTCCAGACCTCCGTATTGGGAATCTTCACTCGCAAGAAGACTGCTGATTCTTTAAAATATTCACTTTCCTTTTTCAGATATCCGGTAAACAACAGGAAATTCCACAAGTTTTCACCTTCGTCATGCATGTCATCATAAGTGACCTCCTCATGCACCTGAATTTCCAAAGTCTCCCCTGACAGCAGCCGTTCAATCTGCACTTTCGTCTCCCTGCCGGCATGGGCAATCAAATCCTTGATTATTTCATTCCTGTAAAATTTGTAACCAATTCCCTGGGGGAATTGATTACCTGCTCCGAGCCCTGCGCGGAGCGCATTAAAATGGGCGAGGATACATTTTCCTTTGAAACACGCAGGCAGCCGGTAATGACAGCGAACTGCAGACAATCATTCGTCTTCAATGCAGATTCAAACAAAGAGCGGATAAAATCGACCATTTCCTGATAAAAGCCTCGAAAATAAGCATTCTCCAATGGGACGTCATATTCATCTATTAAAATAACGGTCTTCTCTCCAGTCGCAAGAAAGAGGCATTTACATAAAAATTTTAACGCTTCCGAATAGTCGTCGTATCCCGCCTCCCCACTTATCATCTGTTGGAATTTTCTTTTATCTTCCGTTGTCAGCTTATCGCTTTCCAAGACAAACCTATGGTTTTGGAATTCCTCTATTATCGCGTTCTTCAGTTTGTTATATGCCGAAGCAAATACCGGCTGCTTAGCAGACTTCAAGGTCAGGTTAACCACGTTATATTTACACATCTGAGCAGTATAAGCCTCTCCAGCCTCCATTATCTTCAGGTTTTGGAACAGTTCTTTGTGCCGTTCATTTCTTTCTGTATCCCTGGTATCCTCAAAGAAATACCGGAGCATACTTAAATTGAGCGTCTTTCCAAAACGCCTGGGACGCGTGAACAGATTAACCTCTCCTTTTAAGTCCAGCAATTCTTTAATAAATAAAGTTTTATCCACATAGTAATAGCCTGTTTTAATTATATCTTCAAAATTTTCAACGCCAATCGGCAAAGCCTTTTTCATCTTTCTCCTCCTGCCTCCAAACAGTATCTATTACTATCCTGTTTCTCTTAAAAATCCTCTCAGAAACTCAGCAACACACGGATAAAGCACATATAATAATAGATGAACCAAGACGGTACCTTCTCCAGTTTCTGCAGCTTCTCCATGGAATACCTGCGGTTCTTTTCTGCCAGGTAATATGCCAGCCTGTGGTTCCACTTGCGTTTCCTGTCCTTATCGGCGCAATTATACTTGAATACCAGGGCGCGTTTCTGGCTCCTCACCATATCTTTGCCGCTCATATGGTAGGCTGCGATAGCTCCATCCTCCACTGCCTGCGTAAAATATTCCATAGCCCTGGGAGTTCGGATGACACAGCTTGTATGCTTAATGTCAATATTTTTCATCTCCTTAAGCCAGATATCGCCAAAGCTGATATCCGCGCTGGCAGCAAAATGGTCCTTGCAGTGCATGCAGCCGCCTTTCTCAAAAAAGTATGCATTCTTGTAGGCACAGATTAATTTGGAATAAGAAAAAGTCTTCTCGCTTCCGTCCTTATAGACAACGGAGGACATGCCGCGCCAATGCCCGCGCCGGTAATAGAGGCGGCTGGCATCCTGCGTGCTGATTCCTGCTTTCTCCATGGATAAGGTGGTAGCGCGGACGTCATGGGTCCCGCTGCAGTACAGCCCCAGTTTCAGCGCCACTTTCTCCTGCAAATCTGGTCTCTTATCCAAAATATTCGTAAAGCCATGCAGCATACAGGGCGTCATCACGACCGCAACCTTGCCCTCAAACTTCTCCAGCAAATCCATATGCTTGAGGATGGGAATAAACATGTAGACGCTCGAAGATGCATCGCGGATTTCCTGTTCCGTGACTGCGATGTATGTCTTATAGGTCAGTTTGCCTTCCACAAATTCCGTCTTCGTCACCCATGCCCCATCAATGATTTTATGTCTAAGCAGATTGCACAGCAAAGCGGTAACCATGCCGCCCGATGCCGCATAATCACGGATATCAGAATCAAGGGTATAGCCTTTGCGCAATGCAAGGTAGCTGCCAATGTACGTTTCAGGATGGCTGTAATCCAAAAGCTTCGGTTTCTTTGGTCTGCGGTTTTGCAAAATATCGTCCAGTGCCTCGGAAATCTTACGGATATTGTCATAAGAACTCTCCAAAACTGCTGCATGGTTCTTCTCAAGCTTCTCGCGAATCAGCGCTTCATCCGCCTCAAACCCTTCAAAACTTTTCTGCAGATTCTCTATGTTAAGGCCCGAAAAATCCGCTGCATACTGCCCCAATCCAAACATATCCAGGACTTCCTGGTATTTGTGGCTCCAGCCAATCAGCAGGACCGGGACTTTTTTCTCCAAAGCCCCTATCATGGCATGGAAACGGGAGGCAACCAGGAACTGGCAATGGCTGATATACTCCCTGATTTCCTCGGCGTCCATCTCTTCATGGTACCAACGGACATTCGTCTTGTCCTGGACTGCCCCATAGATTTCATCGCCGATGAGGAGGTCATTGTTGCGGGATTTCTCACTGTTAATCCTCGCCGCATTGGCAATCATCAGCACGCCGTAACCTTTGTGGTTCAGATAGCTGATAAACTCAGCCATAATCTGCGGGTAATCGATTCCCAGCTTCCTGCATTTCTTTAAGACCACGGAGCTGATGGATAAACCGACCACTTTCCCATTGTAAAACGCATCTTTGGCGCATCTTTCCTCTACCTGCTTACGGCAAATGGCGCTGTCTGCCATCGTAAACGCGCCGTCCGCGCATAATATCACATTGTCGGTGATGCCGATTTCCTTCAGGTTGTCGTATGTACCCTGCCCGCGGGCACAAATCAGCTTCATTTTGGGCAATATCCATTTTGCCAGAAAGCGGTTATAGGGATTATGGAACGTGCCCATGGCCTGTGAATATTTGACTGCCGGAACGCCCATCAGCAGCGGCACCGCCATGCAGACGAACGCGTAGGTGTTCATGACAAACCCCCGGCTGTCGACAAAGGAGATTCCCGCCTCATCGATGACCAGGTCCGTGTTCTTGTAGGCTTTGAGAATCTTGTTTTTTTCCAATAATTTCCGGATTGGGGGACACCAGCGAAACAGCCAATGGAGAACCGCCATCGGAAATGCCAGGAACAGCAGCTTTTCCGGCTGCGCGGGTACTACCTTGATAAAATCATGGGGAAGCTGCTTTCTGTCCTCAGAAAGATACACGGACATCAGGTTGATGTTAAGGCTTTCCCCATACCTGTCATGAAGCTGTTTGATTGAACTTTGCAGCATTGCCGCTGCGCCTTTGTTTCCACTGTAGCTTGCCGCCGTGATAGCGACCACGATATCTCCCATTTTCATTTCCTCCGCAATATAAGCATAACCAGGTAAGCCAGAAAATCACCGAGAATGGTAATCAGCCTGTGGATTACTGACAAGGTCAGCACCATCTCCGCCCCCACTACGCTTCCCAATAGGAGCGTTATCACCAGTTCACGGACGCCAATTCCGCCGGAAGCTCCGGGAATCACAAAGCCTAAGACCCAGGCAATCACATACCCGGACACAATCAGCGAACCATTCTCCCAGGTAACCGCGCCGCCCATATAGGCATAGAGGGCAACCATGATAAGCCCCAGTGAAACCAGCACAATGGCATACTCCACAACGGCAAACAACGCTGTCCGGGCAAATTTCTTCCAAGAATATTCTTTCAGTATGGGAGTAAGTTTCTTGCGCAGCACAAGCCATGCCGCAATGACAAGCAAAAGGCCGCCCACCACTGCAAGGACAATGATTTGCAGGTACGAATCACCGAAAATCGTCCGCAGGGATTGCTCCAGCTGACCTGCCGACACGCTTACTGCCAGCAGGAAAGCCGCGCCCACCAGACCGATGACTTCCAGCACCGTGCTTACCGCCAGCTTTTTCTGGCTGATGCCCAGATTGGTGGCAAACAAATTACGCTCCACATAATGCATGACATTTCCTGGGAGGTATTTGCCGATATTGGCTTTTGCATAGACGCAGACCGCCTCCCGCATATCGATGTCACGCCTGGCAAAAAAACGCAGCCAGCTCGCCCAGGCAAATCCTGAAATATATACCGTACCGCCTTTGAGTATCACGCTCAGGCATGACACTGCCAGGAAAGAGTACCAATTTGTGATAGAATCGAAATCAAATCCCAGCTTCCAGACGGCATAGATGATAAACAAGATTGACAGCAACGATACTATATTGCCAATTGATTTCCCGGCTCTCTTCAGTTGTTCCTTTGACGGCTTACGCATAGGCTGATTACCCTTTCCGGCCTGTTCGGTCCCATTGATTATTTCAGCTTAGGCCTGCGGAATTTAATGCCCTGGGCTTCAAACATTTCCTGGTATTCCGGGTCATTTACATAGACAAACTCATTTTTGTCCATCTTGCCCACCTGATATCCGCGGTCCAGCAATTCTCTATCTCTCCTCGTACGTGAAAATACAATATGCCGGCCATCATCTTGCGGCCTGTCGACAAGTATCGTATAGTTATCTAACTGAATCTGGTAAGTATAAAATCTTTTCTGGACGCCCGAAACGCCATCGTATACATAAATCTCTTCCGGCAGGCTGCCGCTATACTTATCGTCTTCTTCAATCTCGCGTATCAGCTTCACGCCGGCATCTGCACGCGAGCCATACTGTCCTACATAAGAGCCGTCCCAGAAAATCGCCCCATAAGCATACTCATAAACGAACAGGCACAGCGCCAACGCCATCGGCAGCATGATTTTCTTCCGGTAATAACAGACAATGCAGATGGTAAAGATAATGACAAGCACTATACTTGCGGGAAGATAGACTTTAAGCCCCATGAGCGACGTGCTGTTTACGATATCATAACCGCCAAATGCCGTAAATACTTCGGAAGTCGCCCGGTTCCGGTATATGTGGGGCAGCACGAATCCTGCCCAGATGAACTGCAGGATTAGCACGGCTGCCGTAGACGGCAGGAGATACCTGCGCAGCTTTTCTTTCTTATGGTACACCAGCGCGGATCCGCATAAGAAGACCGGTCCCAAAAACGGACCCATATAACGTATATAAGTCAAAGCCTTAAAATTATAAGCCTTGCTGGCAAACGTAGATGTCTGCAGCACCCCCATAACTTTACTGAGCCAGGTAAGGCTCTGCGCTGCAACCATCGCGCCCGTACAGAGCAGGAATACCAGGGATATGACAACCAGAAATGGACTGATTTCTTTTATGGCAGCACAGCCTTCATCCTCCGGCTGCGCCTCCTTTCCAGAAGCTTTATGGGCAAAACGCTCCAAAAACCACGCCTTTATCGTATCACAATAGAAATATATCAGCACCGTGAGGAAGATTGCCGCAATCCCCCCGGTAAATATAAGTACGGTATTAATCTGCCCCGATATGATGGAACTCATACCCTGCCAGGAGACGGGATTTTTTAAGTCCGATAACTGCAGGTTAAACGCCACATTTGCATTCCGCAGGAATTCCCCCTCATGCCAGTCCCAGATTACCGTTTTCACAAAATTATTGAACCTGCCCGCCAGGAAATAGCCGGCAACGCCCGATACGAGGGCAGGAATCACAGAAACCAGCCACTTCCTGTACAGGATACGGTAGCACAGGACAACCATCACAAAGGCAATCCAGACTACTTTCGTCCTCGTATGCGTCGTCAGCATGTAAGAAAGCACCGCCATCATCGCCACTGTATAGCCTGTCTTATATTTGCCATCCTCCGTCAGCTTGCACAGCAAATACACGCAGACCCACACACAGCCGATAATAATATGCTCGTTGAAAGCCATCATCGCCCTCGTCGCCACGAGATATGAACAGGCCAGCGAAGTAACAATCAGATATTTCCTGTTCTCAATCTTCAGAAACTTCTGCATCACGGTATAGCTGATGGGAGCGCTGATGCTCTGCAGCGCCGCACATACGCTAAGGATGATATAGTAAACAACTACACTGTCAAATACCCGGTACAATGGGGCAAATAAGATAGAAAAACCGCCGCCATAATAAAATCTGGCATACGTTGTGAGCGCCGTCCAGTCCTTCCCGCCAAAGTATGCCCCGGTTGCCAATGTGCTCATCTCATCCATCGGCGTTCGAAAGATTCCTGCAAAACAGATAATCAATACCATCCTGGGGATAAATGCTGCCAGAAAGACCGCAAGCTTATCCCATTGATATGTTTTCCCATCATTCATACTAAAACACTCCTCTATATCCTCACCTATAGCTGCTCTTTCACCAAATCCAAGGCTGCCTCTATCACCTTATCCATATCGTAATATTTGTAATTGCCCAGCCTTCCGCCAAAAATGACTTTCTCTTCCTTGTCTGCCAGTTCCCGGTATTTTGCAAACAGGCTGTTGTTCTCCTCATTATTGATGGGGTAATATGGCTCAATTCCCGGCTTCCATTCCGAAGAATACTCCCTGGAAATCACCGTCTTCGGCTGTTTGCCGAATTCGAAATGCTTATGCTCGATGATTCTCGTATACGGTACTTCCCGCTCCGTGTAGTTTACCACGGCATTGCCCTGATAATTCTCACAGTCAAGGACTTCCGTCTCAAAACGAACGGTACGGTACTCCAAAGCGCCCAACTGATAACCGTAATACTCGTCAATCATGCCGGTAAACAAGGTGATATCTGCAATATCAGGATTTTCCTTGATAAACTCAAAATAATCTGTCTTTAGCCTGACCTCAATGCCATCCAGCATCTTCTCTACGATTTGCGTATAGCCGCCGATGGGGATTCCCTGATACCTGTCGTTAAAATAATTGTTGTCATAGATAAAGCGAAACGGCAGACGCTTGATAATGAACGCCGGCAGCTCCGTACAAGGCCTGCCCCACTGCTTCTCCGTATACCCTTTAATCAGTTTCTCGTAGACATCCTTCCCTGCCAGGGACAATGCCTGCTCTTCCAGATTCTTTGGCTCCGCCACACCATACTCTGCCCTTTGCTTCTGTATGATGTCCTTTGCCTCCTGGGGGGTACGGATTCCCCACAGCCTGCTGAATGTATTCATATTGAACGGCAGGTTATAAGTCTCGTCCTTATATGCCGCCACCGGGGAATTGATATAATGGTTGAATTCCGCAAATTGGTTGACATAATCCCAAACCTCTTTATTGCTGGTATGGAAGATATGCGCCCCATATTTGTGCACATTGATTCCCTCCACATTCTCACAGTAGATATTCCCTGCAATATGGTCCCTCTTGTCAATTACCAGGCATTTCCTGCCCGCTTTCTTCGCTTCATAGGCAAACACTGCTCCGAACAGACCCGCGCCTACAATCAGATAATCATACTTCATATTGTTCTCCTTTATTTTTTTATGACATTATAATAGCGAAGGATAGATTTCGCCATCCGCAGAGGATACAGCTTTTCTTCTTTTACGACGACGCTGTGATTCGGCTCTGGCTCACAGATTGCTTTCTGCAGCCACGCCAGAGAGTACCTGCGCTTTTCCTCCAATATGGCATTTATCTTATCATAATCCAGATGCTCCGGCAAATCCCGCTGCATGATTTCTTTCGGTGAGCGGACATAATTCCCTGCCAGTTCAAAATCCGCTGCCAATGATTCAAACCTGTCTTTCCCCCGCTGATAATTGGCTATCGCGTAAAACTGCTTCCCGAACAAAAGCGCCACGCAGGTGCCATGAAAAGAATCGGTCATCACAAAATCGCTGTTTTGTATATAGAATATCCAATCGTTGACCGTAAGGTTGGAAACCGTATATTCCGGCAGCCCCATCTTCTCCTTGTTCTTCTTAAACAGATGCGGCCATCCGTCCAGCATGACGACAATATCTTTTCCCAGCTTTTTTGCCAGCCACAGCAGCGCCTCTGTCTTCTCCGGCGTTGGATCGAGCACATACGACGCGATATAGCCTTTCTTCTGCTCGCGGGCAGATTCCTTGGCAAGCTCCGCCAGGCGTTCGGCATCGGACAGCAAAATGGGGTCCAGGGTATGTACCGCTTCCACCCCAAACTGCTTCAGGCACATATTTACATTCACCTCTTCCCTTACCGAGATATAATTCATCCGACGCATACAGGCGAGCGCTTTCCACGCGTAATCCCAGGGCGCAAGAAACCGCTCTGCGCCAAAGGAGGTGGCATAAGCCACCTTATTCTTATCCTCCTGTACAAAATCCAAAAAATAACCGTGTCCAAATACCTTAGTCACGCCATATTTCCAAATCTGGTCAGAACCCAACAGGAATGTATCGCACTGTTGGTTTAACACTGCAATCTCATCCACATGGTAGGCTTTACTGATATCATAATGCTTCCGTGCAAATTTCAAGGAATGCCTTTTTTCCATTTCTGCTTCATTAAACGGCTCTATCCAGGGGCGGTGTATCATGAGAACGCTCTTACCCATATCCCTCACCGTACAATAGAGGGAATAGTATGTTGCAATGCTGCCGTAATTGCAGCCATACCACACGCCCAGAATGCCAACATCATACTTTTCTCCCATCTTACCTCCTCGTGCTCTCCGATTCTTATCTTCCAAGCAGCTTTTTCACCTGATTCTTTACGGACGGCGGCAGCGCCCTTTTTATCATTCGAATACCGCCTCTTTTCACCCTGCCGGGCAGGGGATCGTCCCTGCGCTGGATGTTCCGGTATACGGTTTTTAGTGATTTGCTCAACTCCCTCAGCGCACCGGCACGTCTCTTATCTATAAACTCACGGACATTTTCGTATCCGATATTTTCCAGGTCAGCCATCTTCCCCGCCATACTTTCTGATTCGCCAAGAAGCCTGTCCTTAAGCCCCAGCTCCAATACATGACGCCTTACCGCCTCCTGCAGCCCCAGTTGGGGAATCAGCAGTTTTTTTTCAAAAATCGCCGCAAAATTTATTACGTCCCGCCGGTTACTGACGACGCACTGTGCATGTTGGATAAGATACAGCCAGTTTTCCGCCATCCTGTCCTCGGCAAGCTGCACGACGGACAGGGAATGTTCTTTGGCATACTGAAAGATTTTATCTTCCAGCCCGCTTTGGATACTCCTGCAGTCATAGGCGATATACCGCTCTGGCAGCTCGCAGTCCGCATAGACGGTAAACCTTTCATATTCCTGCCTGTCCAGCAGGAATTCTTTGTCCAACCCGCCTAAGGCTTTTGCCCAATCTACAAAAAATTTCCTTTCCCCCAGATATTTCTCATAGGCTGACGCATCATCCGCGATAAATCCCCCGCTAGTTTCTTTCAGCATGGGGAGCCGCTCCAGATGCTCATGGAAGCTGACGGTCGGATAATAGCGGTTGGTAAAACTTGTCAGCCGGTATTTGAGGGGTGTGATTTCCTCATCCCATTCCTGCGGCCGTTTTACCATCAGTATTGAGCAATTCCTGCGCGCAATCACCTGATAGAGGGCATAATAGCCGAAAATCTCTCCATAGGAATCTCCATTCATCCCCAACAGCGCAAAATCAAACCTGTTCTGTTCACAGCATTCCAAGCTTTTCTGAAAAGAACAGTCTCTCGCCATCCGCAGGAAACGGTACCTTCTGGGATTGTTCCTATAAGGCTTGGCATAAGGCTGCCCATGGGTAATGATATGGTTAGTGTCCACTTTCTCCAAAAGCTTCAGCCTGGGCTTGATTTTCTCAAGCATCGCCGCCCCTTTTTCACTGTTGACCGAGACGATGGACGTTCCCTTGCCGTCTGTAAACCGGGGATTATAATTCTCCACGCCCCAGAAATCTCCCAGCGTAAAGTCGCCAAGCCTTGGCAGTTTGGCATAATTGCATACCTGGCATTGCGGACGTACCATCAAAGACGGCGTAAACGCCCGGTAATATAAATCCTCGCTCTTTGCCCGGCGGTAACTGCTGCCGTTCTTATATTTTACTGTCATGCCCGTAGAATTAATCTGCCAGTCAAAATGGTCTTTATCACGGAATCCTACATAAACTACTTCCCTTTTCCCATGGACTTCCTGTAAATATTTCTGGAAAGAAACCGGGGAAGGACCACCATGGCACAGCAAATCAATTGTAAAAAGCTGTTCATATTCCTTGCCCAGAAAACCCCTGAGCCCTGCTACCAGGCAGGGCGTTCCCACATACAGCGCAGGTTTTCCCTCATCTAATACTTTTTTTATCTCCTGGAACGTATGCCCGGTATCGCTCTGGATATATTTAGAACTGCGCAGCTTTGGCAATCCATCCCTGGAATATACAACTTTTTGGGATAAATGAAATTTGTCGTCAAACATGGCGCCGCAGACTGCCCCGCCCTTTTGCAGCACCTGCTCTGCCACCATGGAAAATATACCGCCGGAGGAACTGACCGCACGGATTTCATCGTCAGCAAATGCGGCATAGCACTCCGGCTTTTTCTCATTCTTGTCGTAAGGATGAAGCGCAGGGCAGACGCGCACGCATTTTCCGCAGCGGATACATTTCTTCTCATCCACCAGCGGATAGAGGATGCCTTCTTCATCATAATCCATACGGATGGCATCTGCCGGACAAGCCTGGAAACACGCGCCGCAGCCGCAGCATTCTTTCTTGCTTACGCAGTCCTTAACGGTAACAGGCTTCTTCTTCTCCTTGCTGAGTGCAGATTTCAGCCAATTGAGGGAACGCTCCCGCTCCATATCAAATATCTTATCTATCCTGTCATAATCCATGTCGGACAGAAGTTTCTCATCTTTCTGTATCTGCCCTACATCGTAGACATACCGGTCCCGGACGCCCAGCATGTCCACCAGCGATTCCATCCTGGATACTCCCCGCTCCCTGTTCGCTATGGCAATAAACGGCCGGTGGAATATCAAAGAGAAGCTGACGCCATGGCAGGAATCCGTGATGACAAATTCCGAATGTTTGACATACCACAGCCAGGTTGGAGAATCCAGCGCGTCAAAGGTATTCGGCAGATTGAGGATTTCCTTGTCTTTCTTCCTGTTTCCCTCTGCATCAAACACCACCGCATCCATAATATTGATAAGTTCCAGGTTTTTCTTCTTTGCCACATAAAGCAAGGCTTCCCGGACCTCCGGCGTCGGATTCAGTATATAAGAGAGAATATACTTATTATCCACCGCTTTCACCCTGCTCTCCTCGAGGATTTCCTGATATTCCTCCTTATCCAGCAGAAAGACGGGATCTACTACCTGCGTGCCTTCTATGCCAAATTCGTCCTTGAGGACGCGCACCGCCTCCGCCTCACGGACAGAGATGGCGTCAAACCTGTGGAACAGCTTGGTGACTATGGGCATCTTTTCCACTGGGGTAAAAGATGTATCATGGCCAAAGGAAGAGGCATAGGAAATCTTCTTCTTATCCTCCGCCACATAATCAAAATAATTGTTCAGCCCGAAATGCCTTGCCACGCCATCGTAATTCCATATCTGGTCGCAGCCCATCAGGAACGTATCGCAGTAACGGTTCAGGCGGTGCATCTCCTGCATTTTCAAGTTGGGTGAGATATCTTTATAATGCTTAATGGCGAACATCCTGGAATGGATTTTACTGTCTATCTCCCAATCATATTCAATCAGGCGCTGTTTGCCAATCATCAACACTGAATATCCCAGTTTTATCAGCAATTTGTAGAGCGCATAATAGGTTAGCACGCTCCCATAATTCACGCCGTACCATACGCCCGCAATCCCGACGTCAAAATGCTTCCCTTCTAATTCTTCAATTATATCTTCCGATTGCTGCCCAATTTTATTTTCCATACATTGCTCCTATAACTGTTTCCTATATTTTGGCCAATGCTTCCTATGATATTCCTATGGAAACGCTGATCAAAGCGTTATATCCCTAGATATTTCTCCCAGAACTCCCGACTCACCAGTTCCCGGTAGCGTTCGCGGTAACTCTTTGCCGCAGCGTCATATTTCTCATCGATCAATTTGAGCGCTTCATCCAACTTGCGCTTGCATTCCCAAAACTGCTTCCTGTCGCGTTCCAGATATACGCCGTTGCCATAATTGTCGACAACAATCGTCCTCGGCCTGCGGTATAATATATGGACATTGCCATACGGCTCGGAAATTACAATCTTGCGGCTCTTGATGGGAAAGAAAAATCCGTTTGCCGTCGCCATATGAAACTTGCGCCCAAGGGCCCCGGGATTTTTAAATCCTTTTTCCCTGCGTTCCAGCTGTTCCTCGGTAATTTCCTCAAATCCAACCCACTCCGATATAGGCTTTGCCTTATAATTCATGGCAAAGAGCTCCTGATGCAAGGCAAACGCATCGGTATTAAGAAGCCAGTCAATTCCTTTGCAGAAATCTTCCACCGCCTTGACGTTGTAATCTACATATTTATAACGGTATTTGCCGATATTTCCCCACACCCATTTGCTGACAAATCTCTTGAAATCCTCTTTCGTATACTCCGGGCAGTGGATTGCATTGGTAATCGCATGGTTGCGGATATCATAATAATCCAGCGGTCCCGGCATCTTGCCCGCAAACGCCTCATGCCAGATACAGATGCGGTTCATGAAAATGAAGCGTTCCCTGCCTACCCTCAGCCCGTATTCCACATCGTCCCTGTGGATAAAAATCGGCAGCGGCAAATTGTCTTTTTCAATTTCCTGCAGAGGAATGCAGCAATACCACCAGCCCTGGTATTCCACAGCCTCATCCTCGCGCTCACTGTCCAGCACTTCTTCCACCAGGCGGATATCGCGGTTATTTTTCAATGCCACAATCTTGCCCTGATTCCATTGCGCGCCTACCTCAAACTGCACGAAAGGATGCCCCAGTACAAGCAGCTTCCCTCCTACAGTATATCCAAAATATTCCGGTTTTAAGTATGCGAGCAGAAGATAATTCGCCTCTACCGCCGCAGAACTGATGGTCGCATCATCGTCCATCAATAGGACATGGGTATATCCATGTTCCTTGGCCCGCTTCTGGGTCTCGATGATTCCCCGGGTAAATCCGCCTACCCCGCCAAGATTGGCGTTCTTATCGACGGTGATATGCTCCTGGGAATCGACAATCCCATCCAAAGAGGAGGCATTGTCAGAAATATGCACCCACACCTTGCCATAACAGGGGGAATCCTCATTTTCCAGGATATCCTGTTTGAGGATTTCCATGTTCCTGGCAACATACTGCTCGCGCTTAAACGTACAGATATCAATTGCCAGCTTCACCTCCTGCGTTGGCTGCAGGTCTTCTGTGCCATAGAAGCCGGAATATAATATGCCTCCAGTTTGCAATGCTTCCAAAACCACATAAAAAATCCCTTCCTCCTGCAAGGCTCCGAACTCCTCTGTGACCTCTGCCCGTTCCTCCTCATGGATTTCCCGCTCAGACAGCAGCGTCTCTACCACTTCGCCGTCCTGCAGCCTGGCGTGCATCAGCCGGAGTTTGAAATCCCCTTTCAGTTCCAGGGTGATAAACACATTCTCTATAATCGTATATTTCTTCCACTTGCCACAGGAAAAGCAGTTCTGAAACGTATCAAGCCCTGCCGTGCCGCCCATGCGGAAATAAATTCCATCTACCTTAAACGAGAGAAACGAAGCTTCCTCCATGCGCACATACAGTTCCTCGGTTACCATCCTCTTCCTTCGGATATTTTCTTCTGTGATATATAAGGGCAGCAGAATATTCTCCCGGGTAACATCGCGCAGAATCAACTGTTGTAATTTCATCTTCCTTCTCCTTTAATCTTCCTCCATACTCAGTCCCTGTGCTTCCATGTACCTGTTACATACTTCTTCCACCCTGCCTTGCATCACGGCATGTCCTTTATCAATCCACAGCGCGTGGGTACAGAGCTTCAGCACAGATTTAATATTATGCGAAACATAGAGCAGCGTCGTGTCATTGGCTAAGAGCTCCTCCATCCTCTGGTTGCATTTTTTCTTAAATTTCGCATCTCCTACCGATAATACCTCATCAACAATCAGAATGTCGGGATTTACCACGGTAGCCACGGAAAATCCCAGCCTGGCTTTCATACCGGAAGAATAATTTTTAATCGGCGAATCCAGGAAATTGCGGATATCCGCAAACTGGACAATCTCTTCAAAATGCTCTTCCATGAACTGCCTGGAATACCCCAGGACCGCGCCGTTGAGATATATATTTTCCCGCGCTGTCAGGTTGGAGTCAAAGCCCGCGCCCAACTCAATCAGAGGGGCAATCGACCCATTCGTGGTAATCGTCCCCTTATACGGTTTCATAATCCCGGCAATTGCCTTGAGCATCGTGCTCTTGCCAGAGCCATTGGTGCCAATCAAGCCCCAGCCTTCCCCTTTACGCACCTGAAAGGAAATATCCTGCAGCGCTAAGAATTCCTGGAACATCAATTCCCTGCGGATAAACTTTATCGCATAGTCTTTCAGGTTGTCTATCTTCTGCGTTGCCTTGTTAAAACGAATCGTCACATGGTCAACATCAATCATGATTCTATCATCCATATTCATCACCCTATATATATAAAATAAATTTATCCTGCGTTTTCTTAAAGGAAAACAGCCCAATCACAAAGGAAACCAAAGCTATCACGCAGCCGCCTACAAATACCCGAGTATCCGGCAGACAGCCCTCATATACGAAACACCGGAACTGATCTACATAATAAGTGGCAGGGTTCAGGTATTCGATGACGAACCGCACCCAGCCGTCCATCTGGTCTATAGAATAAAAGAGGGGCGTAATATACATCCAGGCAGTAGTAAACGCTTTATAAATATATTGGATGTCCCGGAAAAAAACATTGGCCTGGGCGAGAAAGAACCCTAACCCGCAGCAGAAAAGGTAAAGCTGCACGAGCACCACCGGAAACAGCAGAAAATACCAGGTAAATGGGGAACGGGTAAACACCATCACTATCAGCAATGCACCCATGGAAAATACCATGTTCACAAGCCCGCTCGTCACCCTGGACAAAGTAAAGACATATTTAGGCACATACACCTTCTTAAGCAATGAAGCATTGCCGATAATCGAACGCATGGCATCATTGGTGGATGTCGTGATAAATTCAAACACGGTCCGCCCTGCAATCAGATACACGGCGTAATTCTTGATGGAACCGCTGCGGTCAAAAAGATTGGAGAATACCGCAACCATGACAAGCATTATCAAAAGCGGATTTAGAATGCTCCACAGATAACCCAGAAAACTCCTGCGGTATTTGAGCTTCAAATCCCTGACTACCAACTGTTTCATCAATTCTGAATACTTAATAAAGGTTTCTATTCTGACTTTCGTCTTATCTCTGTTCATACTAACTCAGCCTTTCTTTCCAGTAGTACACTGTCTTTGCCACTATGTACAGCCTGTAACGGCTGCGCCGCAGCAGTAAAACAGCTTTATTCTCCACAGCGGCATAGACCCATGGATAATTTTTCCTCATGGATTCCTCAAATGCTTCGATAGCTTTCCGGTTCTCCTTGCCATAAGGCTGGCTCAGGTAAATCTTGATCCTGCTGGCTGCCATACGTCCCAGCACATGCTCCATATGGCTTGCTTTTGCCGGCTGCAGTTTGGGACGCCACTGTTCATAAAATGATAACAGGCGCGTCAGCACCCTGTCATAATTATCAGCGTTTTTCTTCATTCTCTGGATATTCATGCTCTGCCCTGGCAGCCCTACCCTGTACTGGTAAACAAAGATATCCAGAAAAGCAATCGTCTCAGCCCATGGAACCGGAAAAAGCACATATTCCATGTCCACATAAAAGCAGTTCTCATCTATCGCGGGAATATTCCGCAAAATCTCTGTCTTTATTGTGAAGCCATGCATTTTCAGGAAGAGATTCCCCTTTATCTCTGAAAAACGGTATTCCCTCCCATATTCCACTCCAGGAAAAGGACTTGCAAATTCAACGGTCCGTTTGCCCGTCCTGTCATCGACATGGTAAAAGTTCGTATATACAACATCTGAATTACAGTTCTCCAAATATGCAAACAGCTCGCGAAATGCCTCTGCGTCCACCCAGTCGTCACTGTCCACCACTTTGAAATATCTGCCCTTCGCTTCTTTGATCCCGCGGTTAATCGTGGAGCCATGACCGCCGTTTTCCTTATTGATAAGGCAAAAAACCTGCGGATACTTGTTTACATATTCCCTTGCAATGTCCGCGGAACTGTCCGTAGACCCATCATTTATGATCAGCACTTCCAGCTTTTCCTGAATCTTCTCTATACAAAAAGAATCCAGACACTTGCGCAGATACTTCTCAACATTATAGGTCGGAACCACAATACTCAACAGCTTTCCCATGCCTTAGCTTCCTCCCAGCTTCCGGTAAACCCAACGCGGCACACTGGTCACGCCATGCCCGAACCGATAAGAAAAGGAACCATAAACCTCACGGTTATCATCCTCTAAATTCTTCCTGTCCGTGTCAAGATAGCGCATGGCAATCGTCAGGTTGGCAATCTCGCTCCTAAGCCCTTCCTTCTCCTGCTCTTTCCATTCACACACTTCCTCTAAGTTCTGGTAAGCCTCCTCATGCCTGACTGCATCTTCGCGGATTCTGGCAATAATCGGGCTCAATATCTGCGTAATACTTATATCCATACCCTCTATCATACTCTGGTCAATATGGAGCAGCGTCTCCATCATGGCTTCGTATACCGGGACTGCATAATCCTCATAAAAGATACTGTCTCCCATTAACTGCCGGTATTCCTCATTCAGGCGCACCACGCAAAGCTGATGCAATCTCATAAGCCCATGTTTCCTGGAAATATCAAGGTTGTCCTGAATGCCCTTTAAGACATCACAAACCTTCCTCTCGTTCCAGGACACAGTTTCATGCCCATATCGGTAACAGTAGGAAGGTTTATCTATGCCATAGAATCTGCCCGCGGCAACCATGGCTTCCACCATAAACGGCGGGTCCTGGTACCTTACATATTCCTTAAAGAAAATATTGTTATCCACCAACAGGCTGCGCAGGAAGAGAAAACGCTGATAGCCAAAATCAAACTGATAGTCCTTATATTCTATCACGCCCTCCTGCTCGAAATGGTAGCCATAATACCGCTCCTCAAATTCCTCATTATATATTCCATCATGGTAATCCATGAAACTTCCGCCAGCAATCGCGACCTGATTCCGCTCTGCTCCCGCATAAAGCATCTCCAGGATGCCGTCTGACGGATACCAGTCGTCCGGGTCCATAAATATCACATATTTGCCCTTGGCCCCATGGATGCCATTGTTCCTGGCTTTCGCCACACCCTGGTTCTGCTGGTCGATAATCGTCACACGCTTATCCTCCTGCTGGTACTGCTTCAGGATATCAAGCGATGTATCCGCAGAACCATCGTTGATGCATACTGCCTCTATCTCTCCAAGCGTCTGCCCAAGTACACTGTCCAGGCATTGCCTGAGATATTTCTCCATATTATATATTGGGATAATTACTGAAACTTTTACCATATTCCTTTCCTCTGCACATAGCGACCCACATTATTTTCCATGTTTTTTCTTCTTACCGGATACCACCTGTTTCTCAGGCTGGCTGCCGCTGCCATCTTCTTTTCTCTTGTTCTCTGCGTCCTTGTCATAATCCAGTTTCCGCACATGATACTGCACGTCTTCCAATATCTTGCGGTTCGCAGAGATGATATCTGCTTCCAAGCCCACGATAAACGTCTGGAAACCCAAAAGCATCAGCGTGCTTGCCAGAATCAGCGACTGCATATGACCGGCTCCGCTTCCATTAAAATAAAATACGAGGAAACGGATTCCTATGCCAAATCCCAACAGGAAAAAGATGCTTCCGATAATGGAAAAGACCATCAGCGGCCGGTACATCATGAATGCCCGCAGAATTGTGAGCATGGATTTCTTCACATAGCCGAACATGCTGTTAAATAAGCGCGATGGCCGAAGTTCTGCATTCGTGCGGATAGGCACCGATTCCATGGGGATTTTACTTCTTCCTGCCTGAACGATGGTTTCCAGAGTATAAGTATATTCATTCACCACATTGAGGCGCATGGCGGCTTCCCTGCTATAAGCGCGGAATCCGCTTGGCGCATCGGGAATATCGCTGCGGGAGGCTTTGCGTACCACCCAGCTTCCCAGATGCTGCAGCCGCTTCTTCAGCGGCGACCAGTGCTCCGTATCATCCACCGGCCTTTCCCCAATGACAATATCTGTCTTGCCTTCGATAATCGGGCGTACGAGTTTTTCAATATCATCGGCACAATACTGGTTGTCCGCATCTGTATTGACAATAATGTCCGCGCCGTTGCGCAGACAAGCATCAAGACCAGCCATAAAACCTTTCGCCAGCCCCTTGTTCCTCTTTAAGTCCACAACATAATGGACGCCCCATCTCCTTGCTACCTCTACGGTATTGTCCTTGCTTCCGTCATTGATAATCAGATATTCAATCTCATCTATCCCCTCTATCTGTTTGGGCAGGTCGTTCAGTGCAATTTCTAATGTCTCTGCCTCATTATAGCAAGGTATCTGTATAATTAATTTCACTTTATTCCTCCGTATCCTCTTGAATATATTTCTACCGTATAGATTGCCACATTTTTATAAATATATCACACTTATCTTATAAATGCAACAAAATTGCCCATCCCTTCATACTCTATAATAACAGTTACGCACTGTACTTTCTGACGCCGTTTATGGCATACATCAGGAAATAATAACAGGAGGCAAGGACGCCAAATCCCATATAGCGGTACACGCCGAACTGCATCCTCGCCGATTTCAGTTTGTTTCTGGACTTGCCGCCCTGGCTCATACGGCTTTGCAAAAGAGGTTTATTTATGCCCACTGCCGCACCATATTTCTGTAACACACGCAGCCACAGGATATAATCTTCATGCAGTTCGTCGTGGCACATATAGAACTCTTTCGCTACCCGCGTTTCCATGACTACGGAAGAACAGGGAATGCTGTTCGTTTGCAGCAGCATGGAATACGTGATTTGCTCTGGCACCCCGATAACCTTACCCTGGGACGAGCCGTCTGGATTCATCAGTTCCCTGCCGGTACAGCAGAGTACCGCATCCGACTTTTCGAGTTCCTCGCACTGCTCTTTCAATTTGCCCTCGCGCCACCAGTCATCCGCATCAAGAAATGCCACATACTTTCCCACAGCACGGCGTATCCCGATGTTGCGGCTCTCTGCCACTCCCCGGTTCCTGTCATTACAGATGAGTACCACCTTTTTCCCATCTGCATAACGTCCGGCTATTTCCGCCGTGCGGTCCGAAGAACAGTCATCAACCACCAGAAGTTCCAGCGGCACGTCCTGGCACAAGACGGACTCGATAGCCTGTGCAATATATTTTTCAGCATTGTATGCCGGCATGATTACGGACACGGTTGTCTGGCTATTCATGTGATTCTCCTTTTTATTATCTGCCCTGGAGAGAGTCCTGATGTCCCTTAGTACAGCCAAGCTGTCCCCCCTCAGGTCATTTTATAGCAGTTACCTGCTCCTTATTTATCCCTTCGGTATTTTCTTTCTGGAATATAATCTTAAATGTCATCAGCATCAGCTTGATATCCAGCCAGAAAGAATAGTTTTCAATATAAGTCAGGTCCAGTTTCAGCTTATCGTAGGGCGTGGTATTGTATTTCCCATAGACCTGGGCATAGCCGGTCAGCCCCGCTTTCACTTTCAGGCGGAAGCTGAATTCCGGGATGACCTGCTCATATTCATGGGCAATCTCCTCGCGTTCCGGTCTTGGTCCCACAAAGGACATTTCCCCTTTCAGTATGTTAAAAATCTGGGGCAGTTCGTCAAAATGCGTCCGCCGGATAATCCTGCCGACCGGAGTGATGCGGTCGTCATCTTTCCTGGCAAGCTGCGCCCCATCCTTTTCCGAATCCATGCGCATGCTGCGGAATTTGATAATGCGGAAAATCTCTCCGTCCCTGGTGAGACGTTCCTGTGTATAGAACACCGGTCCCCTGTCATACAGCTTAATGCTCGCTGCAATCAATAGCAAAATCGGGGAAGAGATTATGATGGCAATGGAGGACAGCACGATATCCATCGTCCGCTTGGCAAACCGCTGCTCAATTGTCAGACCCCTGTTCCTTGAAAGCATCAAAGGAGAATCGAAGAGGTGGATCCGTTCCGTCCCCATGAGGATAATATCAGAAATTTTCGGTGTGATATAGGTCCTCTTCCCCTGGTCAAAGCAGAACTTGAGAATAGGATTGCGCATTTTCGTGGGCAGGTCGCAGAGCACCACCGCATCGTAATCCATGACTTTCTTATACAGTTTCTTGTAACCCATATACACGCTCGCCGTAGCGCAGACATTATATTTGTCCTTGCGGGAATTGATTTTATCTATCAACTCGTCTGGGGAGTGCTGCCCATAAATGACAATCATCCTCCTGGGAGGGTAAAGCCTCGTATAAATAAAGCGCACCAGGTAAACGCCTGGCAGGATTACCAGAAGTTCCGCCCCCATCAGCGCCGCCATCGGATGGACCGGCATGTAATCATTGGCAATCATGCAGACCTGGACATAGCCGACTACATTGGCGGAAAATATTGCAAGGATTTGGGACAGGCAGATGTCCGTGATACGCAGGTAACCGATACGGTAACCGCCATATGTCCTGGTAAAAAAGTACATAATCAATACATACATGCCAATAACCGCCCAGTTTCCTCTGTTCCAGAAACGGCTTGCCTTATGCAGCATCGGCGTATATACCTGATACCATAGGTAGCCAAACATAGCAGCCTCTATCATCAGCATGATGGTGTTTGCAAAAAGATTCAACAAATGTTTGTATTGCTCTCTTCTTCCCATAAACCTACCCTTTTATCAACCTGCGCACTTTCTTCCTGTCGCGCCCTTTCGTATCCATTTTACCCAGTAAGAGTTCCACCGTCTCCTCCTCCAGAAGATTGATACGGTAGGAAACCTCTATCCTGCGGCTCGTATCCATTATTTCCTTTATTATAATCTTTGGGTCAGAATTGTCAAACACATATCCGTCCGTCCCTGCCCGGTAGCCGGTGGTCTCATAGCTAACTGACGCAATCCTTTGCCCATCTTCCCCTATCCAGCTCAGGCTTACATCTTTCAGAAAACATGCGCAGAACGCCGGATCTATAGTCACGCCCACCGCCTGCCCCGGAATGGTGACAATGTAATGCGGCTCTTTGCCGCTTCCACCCTCCACAAAATAGGAATTCTCCTCGCAAAAGCCCTGTCCGTAATCAAGATACACCTGAACTTTCCTGCGCTCTGTCTCCGCCAGCAGTTCCCCCAGGGGAAGCGCCTGTTTGCCCATCGTGTGGTAGAGGCTTCCGGGAGAAATGCCGGAACCGGCAACATATTTCTGAAACTGCCGCTCCATCTGCTGGAAAATCTCCTGATGACCCGGCGTAATGCCAAACTCCCCATAAAAATCAAACAATTTACCGAATTCCGCGCGGACAGGGGCGCTTTCCAGATAATAGTGCAGCGCACGGAATAAAATGTATTTTACCGGAACGGCAAAGAAAAATGTCCATTCATAATCCAGCACGTTCCACCTGTTATCCGCCGTCCTGCGAAGGTTGGAAAAAATCAAATCTATATCCGCTACGGCAAAGGAAGGCTCTCCTGCGGGAATCTGCACATCCCCAAAAACCTGACGAAACCCTGGCGTCATCTGAAACTCCTCTGTCCTGGCGCTGCCACATATCCTGCGCGCTGCTTCACGAAGCGCCTTTGCCGCCTCCTGCGTATTTCCCTGAGACAATAAACCGTCCAGTTCTGCTTCTACAGTCAGCCCTTGCAAATATTCAAATTCAATACAGCCATCCCCTGACAGGCAGCGGTTTACCGAAAACTGCCCGCGCTCTTGCCACGCAGCGCTAAGCTGCTTTGCCGCCTCGGCAATATGCATAAGATGTTCACGCCCTTCTGGATATTCCGCCCTTTTATATACGCTATTCTTTCCATCCTTGTCAAGGACAATGCGGGTCTGCATGGAAAATTGCTTGCTGCGTCCGCTGGAATATTTCGTATAAATCGGCTGCTCAGACGTTGAATCTGCTGCCCCTGGTTTAGTAATCTCTATAAAAAATGAATTGGCATACAGGGGGAACAGATTGTCCTGCAGAATCTGGTCATAGACCTTCCCTTCATCCATCAGCACCAGGCGGTCCCTGTCAAAATTACAGATATTGCGGTTCAGTTCCCCTGGCTGCGGCAGATAATGATCCGAATACACGACTGCCGGTAATTTATAGTCAGGGTACGGATAATAAAACCTGTAGTCCGTATAACCGCACTCCTCCATAATCCGTATCAGTTCCGGCCGGGAAAAGGTGCGTACATTTTCTGTATGCCAGTAGCCCTCCAGCCCTTCAAAATACGTGCCTACATGGTCCTCCCGGCAGCCAGCCCAGTATTTGAGCCCAAACTTATTCTCAATGGCAAGCAGGAGCTTCCCGCCGGGACGTATATGCTCCATCACCGTGGTGAGGAAGCCATGGTACGGCTTTTCCCCGCCAATATAGCCCTTACCGTATTCAAATACGCCAATCAGCGTTGCATAGTCATAATCTTTCTCCAGGTCCTTCTCCACATCCTGGAAATTGCCCAGGCGGATGGTGATATTGCCGCTCTCCTTATGGCGGACGGCATTGACTGTGCTTCGCTTCTTGGAAAGGTCAATACAGGTTACGGACCGGGCAGTCGCTGCCACCGCCCCGGTGACGGCTCCGCAGCCGGAACCGACCTCCAGCACCTTCGCCCCCGGTACAAACGGATACCAGCTTAAAATATTTTCACGCTCATGGGCAAGATGGTACATCACCGCCCAGTCCTTTTCCCTGGCAATCACCTGTGGGTACTCCGCCTCAGGATAAGTCCGTACCAGTTCTAAAATATGGTCTTCCACTGCTCCGTCGCTGTAAAGGTCTTCCCCCGGATAGTGGGTATCGTCCAGAATGACATTTCCGATTCGCTCCATAACTACCTCCTTTCTCTGCCTGTATTTGTTTCAGGGAGAAATCTGCCTTTGGAAAGCGTACATCTATACTTGTTTCAGGGAGAAATCCGCCTTCGACAGCGTAAGGTTTGGATTATAGTAAGGATCTCCATGGTCCAGGCAGTCTTTCCATTTCGTCACAAAAT
>CANOHX010000015.1 GCA_947565885.1 uncultured Lachnospiraceae bacterium | reverse complement strand
GTTTGCTTGTCCAGTATGACACGCTCCACATGTATATCTACATTCCGCACTGTCACCATGCATTCTGCACTATAAATAACGTCTTCCGGTGTTTCGGGAACATTGCTGACAGTAATTGTTGCTGTTCCATTTCTTCCAGCCGTCACATACCCATTTTGATCTACCTGCGCTACGCTTTCATCCGAAGAAACCCACAGCAGTTCCTGCTCTTCGCTTCCTTCCGGCAGTATCTTCGCAGTCAGGGCTACCCCATCAGAAGTCAGGAGCAAGGAAGAATCCGAAAGTTCGATGCCGCTCATCTCTATTTTCGGGCTCACATTCACAAAGCAATATGCCCGCTTGGTCCCATCTTCCAACATCGCCGTAATTCGTGCGACGCCTTTTCCTACTGCTGTCACTAAACCATTCTCATCTACCACTGCAACTGTTTTATCCGAAGTTTTCCATAACAAAGCAGAATTAACAGCATCCGAAGGGGTCATCCAGACCTCTAATTGTCTTGTCTCTCCAAGTTCTGTCAGATAAAGATAGCTGCTGTCCAATTCCAGGCTTGTAACCAGATTTTCTGACTTTACTGCAATTGCCTTAGAAACTGCCCCTGCGGTTGCCGTAATGACAGACGAGCCTTCTTTTCGCGAAGTAACATCTGCTTCTGCCGGGTCGTATTCAGACGCTGCCACAGACACCGTTTCTGCGTCACTGCTTTCCCACGCAATGGCATCCGTCATCGTATACGGCGTAATATCAATACGGACGCTCTCGGTCTGCCCATTAGCTAATGTTAAAGAAGAGCGTTTCACTGTTATCTCCTCCGCTGCAATCCCTTTCTGGCCGTCAAATGTAAGGCTGCTCTCTCCCGCAAAGCTTTCCGCATAGCTGCCAGCCGCTCCTCCGATTGTCAGGGAAGAGATGTCTGCAAAGGCATCCGAAGCTATGTAGGAGGTAAAAGCCGGAATCGTAATCAATTCCAAGGAAGAATTCCCGGCAAACGCCCTGCTCCCGATACGTTTCACTTTATAGGGCAGATTCACTTCTGTCAGGCTGCAGGACGCAAATGCTTCATCGGGAATTGCTGTTATATTGGGACTGAAATTCACAGCTTTCAGCGCTGTACAGTCTTCATACGCCCCGCTTCCTAATGTATGTAAATCCTTTGGCAGACGAACCTCCTCTATTCCAGTGCAGCCATAAAATGCACCCGCGCCAATTGCCTCTATATTCTCTGGAAGCGCTATATTATTTAATGCAGCACACCCATAAAACGCCCTGTCTCCAATAAAACTCATGGCATTCGGAAGTATGAGTTTATTTAACGATGTGCAGCCTCGAAATGCAGAAGTTTGAATTTCAGAAACCGTATCCGGTAAAATAACTTCTGTCAGGTCTGTGCAGCCATAAAACAAGTTTGCCGTTATGGTTCTTGTTTTATCCGCAAAAGTCACTTTCTGCAAGGATGTTCCAAAAGGTCCCATATTATCATATACGCCCGCCGTAGTCAGGCTCCGTGGTATTCTAACTGAGATTAAATCGTTACAGCCAGCAAAGGCTCCTCCAGCCAATGACACAATCCCTTCAGAAAACCTGATTGTATTCAGTTTTTCACAGGCAGCAAAAGCCCCTCTTTCAATATTTTTCACAAATTCCGGTATGGAAAGCGTACGAAGGGCGCTACAACCAGAAAATGCATTATTGGGAATCGTATCCATGAAAGCGCTTTCTATATTTACTACTCCTACCGAGGTGCAGCCTTTAAAAGCAGCGCTTCCCAACTCTTCAAGACCCTTGGGCAGCGTTACCTGCTGCAAGGCAGTGCAGCCGTTAAATGCCTCGACCCCGATTGTATTTAACGTTTCCGGAAACGCAACACGCGTCAGCGCCGTGCACCCATAAAAGGTATGGTCAGCAATACCTGTCAGTTTCTCTGGCAGCTGAATCTGCGGCAAGCCCGTGCAGCCATAAAATGCATAGCCTCCGATTTCAGTCAGAGTTTGGGGAAAATCCACCGCCGTTATTCCTGACATCTGATAAAAACTATAATTTCCCAGATAGGTGATGCCATCCTGTATGAGAACCGTCGTGAAAACGTCGTCTCTCCACGGCTGGCTGTCCCTCCAATAATCACAGAGCGGGCCGTTTCCTCTTATAACCAGCGTTTCGTCTTTCACATAAGCCAGCGCTGTCCCTGTCAGTTCATAAATCACTGTTTCCGTATCTATGATTCGGTTATCACCCATCCAATCATATGCAGCGGCCGCAGAATTTTCCGTTTTAAGCATAAAACTAATAGGCGCTGATACATAAAATGCATTCTGCCCCATAGATTTTATCTCCGTTCCAATTTCAATATAATCTAGCTTCTCATTATTGGCGAAAGCAAAATCACCAATCGTTTCCAACGAAAAACAATCTTTCAGCCAAAGATTTGCAAGACCGCTTCCGTCAAAAGAATGATTACCGATATGTGTAATATTGCTTCCGATAAACAGGTAACGCATATCCGCCAGATACTCTTTCCAGGGTATCTCATCCTGGCTGGCATAATCTGTCATCGCCCCGCTTCCAACAACCGCCAGAAAACCATTATCAAACGCCAGGACCACCCCATTTTCCCCTGTCATGAAACTTTTCACGGCATATAACGGCGTTATATGGGATTTCGACCAATCATATTCTTCTCGCAAATAAGCATTTTCCGTCTGTATCATCAATTCTGACAAGGAGGAACGGTAAAATGCATTGCTGCTTATGGTATCAGCCGTCAATCGATCTCCTAATGACACGATACGCAGGGCATTGCAATCAGCAAAGGCTCTTCTTCCAATACTCTCCACCGTCTGCGGAATCACAATGTCACGCAAGCTGCTGCAGCCATAAAACGCTTCATCGCCAACCGACGTCAGTCTATCTGGCAAAGTGAAAGTAAGCAATCCAGAACAACCTGAAAAGGCATAGTCTCCGATTGCTGTAATAGAAAAAGTTCCCTCTGCGTTACGTTCAAATTCTACCGTTGTAAGTTCATTCATATTCCGGCAAATATAGGCCGGTATCGTCTCAATTCCTGAAGAAAACACTACTTGAGATAAATTATCACAATCCACAAATGCGCCGCTACTTCCCACATTGGCGACGGAAGCCGGTATGTTCACAGATTCTAATGCATCGCAGGCTTCAAACGCACGGCTTTCTAAAGTCTCCACATTCCGTAAATTGAGATTTTTCAATGACTCACAACCAGAAAACGCATACGTTTCTACTGCAGCCACCTGGTTCAAATCAAAGCTTTCTAAAGCTGTGCAATTTTGAAACGTACCTCTGGCAATCTCTGTCACGCCATCTGGCAGCAGCATTTCTGTCAGCCCGCTGCAATTCCTAAAGGCATATTCTCCCATAGTTTCCAACTTTGCCGGCAAATCCACGGCTGCAAGCAGATTACAGCCATCAAACACATAATTTCCCAAAGTCGCCAATCCCTCGGGCAGATTGATTTCCGACAATTCCGTACAGTTGCGAAAAGCATAATCCCCGATTTCAGTAACCTCACATATGCCCTCAGCATTTTTTTCAAACACTACCGTTTGAAGATTTCTCATGCCTGAGCAAGCATAAGACGGTATCGTCTGCATCCCCGCTGCAAAAACTACCTGTGTCAGTTTCTCGCAATCGGCAAATGCCCCGCTCGTCCCCATTGTCGTTACAGTTGAAGGAATTACTATGGATTCCAATGCAGCACAACGGTTAAACGCACCATTGCCAAGTTCGTTTACCATTTTCAAATCTATTGCTGCCAATGTCGTGCAGCCGCTAAACGCGTTTGGCCCCACGGTAATTACCTGATTTAAATCTATGCTTCTTAATGCTGTGCAATTTTGAAATGCACTTCTGCCAATCTCTGTTATTCCATCCGGCAGCACAATTTCCATCAACATATTGCAATTGTCAAATGTATATTCTCCCAGGTTTTCCAGTCCGACCGGCAAGTCAATTTCTTCCAACGCCCTACAGTTTTGGAATAGATAATTCCCAAGGACTGCCAGTTCCGATGGCAAATTGATTTCTGCCAACACCGTACAGTTTTGGAATGCATAATCTCCAAGGACTGCCAGTCCCGACGGCAGCTGGACTTCTGTCAATGCCCTACAGTTATAAAAAGCATTTCTTCCAACAGAAACCACACCTGGCTCTACCACCACTTTTTTTATCAGGTCTCTCTTTGCGTACCAGGGAGTGTCTGAGCCACTCCAATTCATCATCTCTCCGCTGCCGCTGATGGTAAGTATGCCCTCTTCGGTCAGTTCCGCCTGCAGGCCTTCGCCTACCTGCTGTGAATCATAAATTTCTGCCGTTACTTCAGAGGCTTGCGCCGACTGCGGAACTGCAAATACAGCTATCCCGCATATAATCAGCAGCAACCAGCATATCTTCTTCCATTTTTTCACATTTACTCTCCTTTCGTAAGCCAACACAATACGTGTTCTTAAATCCCCTAAGACAGATTCATTATAGCAAACTAAGAAAAAAATGGCAAATTTGGAATATGTTTAACGCAAAGATACCTTTGTAGCTGGAAACTACAAAGGTATCAAGACTATGCATATAGCAGATTTCCTGTTAAGCGATTCATTCTCATTATGATTTTTTGCTTACAGGAATCCACACCTCATATTTGGCATCCTGAGGGTCCGGGCTGATATAGACCTCTATGTCCGGGGCATTGGCATATTCATACCCTGAGGTCGGAAGCCATTCCGTAACGATGCGTTTTTCCAGTTCCTGGATGGACTGGTTTGTGCCGCTTCCAGGAAAAATCGCCCATGTCGCCGCCGGCACGGTATATTCCTCCAATTCCCCTTTTTCTTTTGAGGTGGCAACTGCAATATAATACCGCCACGGTTCCTCTTCATTGCAGGTACTGACGCCCAGCACGCCCATAGGCTCTGTGTCCATCATTTGAATAAGCCTTTGCAATGTGCCGTCTGAGGATACTTCCTGCCATTTTGAGGGAATCACTGCAAAATTTTTCTCAATTTCTTTCTCCAGCGGCACGGACACGCCTACAATACGGAATGACTCTCTCGTTTCAATTCGATAATTCATCTCTTCTGCTCCTTTGATTGTGATTTTGAATGCAATCGGTGGAAAAGATTTCACAGATATTCCTTCTGCTTTGATTGCAGACGGCGCAATCCCATGAATCGCCTGGAATGCCCTGTTAAACGCCGTAGGCGAGCTGTAGCCATATTTTTCTGCAACGTCGATAATCCTGACATCGCCGCCCTGCAGGTCTACCGCTGCCAGTGACATTTTCCGCTTCCGCACATACTCGGATAAAGGCATGCCTGCCATATAAGAAAACATCCTCTGAAAATGATAGGTGGAACAGCAGGCAATTTTCCCTAACTCATCATAGTCGAGTTCTTCTGTCAGATGTTCCTCAATATAGCCAATTGCTTTGTTTAATCTTTCTATCCATTCCATTGCACACACTCCTTTTACACAACAATCCTAACAGATTTCACAAAAGATGTCCTCTCTTTATATGCACAAAAAAGAGAGCAGAAGTTTTTATTCTATTCAGGAAAACAAGCCCTTAAAGAAATCCCCAATCGATTTGAAAAATCCAATGATTTTATCCAGAAATCCTCCGGCATCGATATTGGAAAGTTTGTCGTACAATTCCTGCGCCTGGTCCTTAATGGAATCAATGTCAAGATCCAGACTGCCAATCTTTTGCATCAGACCAACGAGCTGCGTCACTTCTTCGTCCGAAAGGTATACGTCAAACTCCTCACAAGCCTCGTCAATCGCCAGCCGGATTTCGCTCTCATCATCCAAATCTTTAGAAAGAACCTCCTGTTTCAGATAGGCAACCAGCTCTTCTGCCTTTTCCGTATCGCCAACTACATCCGCCAGTTCTCCGGTAAGCACCAGTTCATTCATTGCAGTGTCCATGCTCTGTTCGGTGACTGCTTCCCCGGTCATGTCTGAATACGCTTTCATGGCTCCCACCAGTGCGGCAGTGCCGGAAATCGGCGTAGGCCCTGCCACAATGATATCTGCATCTGTAATTCCCGCAGTAATCAGGGCATTCTTATACATGCCAATCGTACAGTAAGAAATATTTTTGGTGGTGATATTGATTCCATGCCCCTTTTCCCTTTTTACGACAAGCACGGAAGAGAGGGAACGCGTTCCAATCTTGCTGGCATCTACATAATTGCCCAAATATTGGTGCTCTTCCTCATTTGTAACATAAATCACGTCATACTCCGCAAGTTCCGATGGGTTAATCCCCAAAAGCTGCAGCACTACAGCCTGCTGCTCCGCCGTCAGGTTGGCTCCCAGTGCAAGGTAAGGCTTATCCTCCTTGGTAATAGGCTCTGTGACCTCGCCTTCCTGACCGGCTGCATCCACGCCGGTTTCCGTCTGCTCCGTTTGCGCCTGACCTGCATCCACGCTGGTTTCCGTCTGTTCCGTTTGTGTCTGGTCTGTGTCCGCCGCAGATACACTGGCTGACGGCAAGACAGCCACCGCACATATAAGCAGCCATGCAATCCACTTTCTGATATTCTTCTTCATAGTTTCCTCCATTCTATCCTGGCAGATGTTTCTGCAGCCATTCGTAAACATCTTCATAGACATCCGCTTTATCCAGCTCATTTAAAATCTCATGGCGGTCAGCAGGATACAGTTTCAAACCGATATCCGCAATGCCCGCCTGAACATAAGTCTCATATGCTTTTTTCGCACCAACGCCGTAATTGCCTACCGGGTCGTCCTCCCCCGACAGGAAAATCAGCGGCAGGTCTTTGGGAATTGCCGCGATATGCTCCGGGCGGTTGATATAATAAATCGTATCGAACAGGTTATAAAAACCATTGAGGGTAAATTGGAACGTACAGCGCGGTTCTTTTCTATAAGCGCTTACAATATCCCGGTCCTTCGTAAGCCAGGCGCTATCCCCCTCCTGTGCAAATCTCCTGTTATTTGCTGAAAATACCTGTTTTTCCACAAAGCCCCCGCGATGCTTCCACCCTCGGAATAAAGCAACGGCTTTACAGGCTGCTTTACCAATTTTTACAGTCATATCTGTCTGCGTTCCCGTACCCATAACGATTGCTCCAGACAGCCCTTCCCCATGCAGGGACAGATATTTCCGCAAGAGGAAAGAACCCATGCTGTGGCCCAGCATAAAATAAGGCACGCCTGGATATTCCTGCTGGGTCCTCATGCGCAGCTGATGTAAATCTTCCACCACAATATCGCTGCCTTTTTCCGGCGCAAAATATCCCCAGTCATCCTGAGAGCGGACGGATGCGCCATGTCCAAGATGGTCATTCCCGACAACGGCAAACCCTTTGCCTGTCAGATACTCTGCAAACGCCTCATAACGCTCTACATATTCTATCATACCATGGCTTATCTGTAAAACGCCCGCAGCCTCTGCTTGTTCCGGCTCCCATTTTACCGCATGGATCTGTGTCTTTCCGTCTGCTGACAGAAATTTGCATACGCTCTTTTTCATCATTTCCTCCATTCTACCCGCAACATCGTGCACATACCACACATAAGCCTTTTATCCCTGTATATCCTTTATCAGAGCCTTTGCTTCATCCGCAGTCTGGCGAAGGCTTCCCCAGGCTTCCTGCTGTTGGGCAAAATCCTCTTTCGCTTCCTCTGTTTTCTGTGAAACATTCTGGCAGCGTTCCTCCAACAGCCTATTATCAAGTATTTTTTCCATTTCATCGTAAAGCCCTGCCAATGGCAGATTCAATATTTCGTCCCCGACAGACGCACATGCATTTCTTGTCTCCTCCAACTGGTCATACTGCTGTTTGAGACGCCCTTCTACTTCCTCTATCTCGCTCTTTGATTTCTGCCATTTCATGCCTACAATCTGCATCTGCTGCGCCAACGTGGAAGTCGCCTGTTGGTACTGTTCCGTCATTCCACGGACTTCCTCTGCCGCTTCTACAAATTTCCTGCCGCCTTCTCCCAGCCGTCCGGCTTCAACCGCTGCATTCAGGGAAAGCACGCCCATCTGCCTGCCAATCTCTACCACATCTTCTAACATCTTACGCATTTCATCCATGCCATTGCTCAGCTCTGCGGTAATCGGTGCAATTATTTTTGCAAGGGAAATCGGCTCCTTTGACCCTACATTCTCCGTTTCACCCTGCATTTGTTCATGTTCTTCCCTGAGCTGCTCCTGTCTCCCGACCATTTCCTGCGCCTGCTGCAGAAGTTTCTGGCTGTTTTCTGACTGATGCCGACACTCATTGGATACGCCGTCAACTGATGTGGTCACCTGTTTCAGCTGCCGCTCCAGCTCACGCCGGCTCCGTTCCAGTTCTGAGATGCGCTGTGCTGCATCCAGCCACATCATGCTCATTTTACTAAGTCTCTGCTCCGACTGCGCCAATGCTGACTGGCACTCGCCAAGCTCCTGTTCCTTATCTTTTATTTCCTGTTTCCACTTTGATGTTCCAAACATGGCTTTTCCCTTTCTCTCATATTATTTATAACGATTTACGATAGCACAAATATTCATCAGTATACATCGTATCAGCAATAATTTTTTATAACAATCTGAATATCTTCCCTTCCGTTATATCTATTTATCTCAGGATAATATACGACAGAAATTGTCATGCCGCTGCTTGCGCCTACAAGTGACTGCCTGAGCGCACTGCTGCCAAATTTCTGCTCAAGAAAGTTTAAAAACGGTTCTGTTTCCCCGAAATACAACGCTGGCAAAACCGCTGATTCTGCGCTTTTCACCTGCATCCTGCACACATTTTGGTTTTTCCCCAGAATCCTCATCGATAAAATCTCAATATCCCTGTCGGCAAATACGGGTTTCTCGTTAGATTTTCCAAAAGGCTCTAAGATATTCAGCTCCTCTATCAATCTTTTGGTTATGTATGATAACGGCATGGGAACGTCTATGGTAATTTTCCTGCGTAAATCTTCCTCTGTCAATGCCGTATGCTCATTGAGCTTTTGACGAAATATTTCCACGTTCTCTTCCGGCAGGGATAAGCCTGCTGCCATGGGATGACCGCCGTACTTTATAAAAAGCTCCTTGCACTTCGTCATTTCCTCATACATGGAGTACCGTTCAATGGAACGCCCGGAACCTTTAACGCCTTCTTCGCTTTTGGTCAGCACAAATACCGGACGGTTATACTGTTCTCGAATGCGCCCGGCAATAATCCCGGCAAGGCTTTCATGGCAGTCTGGAAGGTAAAGGACCAGCACTTTATCCAATGCCTCCCCCATCTGCTCTACCAGTTCTTTTGCCTGGCGTACCCCCTGTTCTGTCAGCTCCTTACGGCTCACATTCAGGTCATACAGTTCCCCAGCATATTCCGCCGCCTGATACTCGTCTTTTGCCAGCAGCATCCTCAATGCACGCTGTGCCGTATCCAACCGCCCGCTGGCATTGAGGCAGGGACCCAGTACAAATCCGATATGGTATGACTTAATCGCACCAGGCGGAATCTGGTTCTTTGCCGCCAACGCACGCATCCCATAATTTTTCGTGCGGTTTAGGGCTTTCAGCCCCTCTTTTACCAATATCCTGTTCTCGCCCTGCAAATCCATGACATCCCCTACCGTGGCAAATGCGGCATTTTCCAGATATGCCAAAGCTTCTTCATCCGGCAGTCCCATCTGCTGGTAAAGCACCTGAATCAATTTAAAAGCGACTGCTGCACCGCACAAATTCTTGAATGGATATGGGCAATCCGGCTGTTTGGGATTTACCACCGCATCTGCCGGAGGAATCTTAAAATTTCGCCGCCCTTGTTCCATCTCTTCATAGGGTACTTCATGATGGTCTGTGATGATTACCGTCATGCCGTAATCTTTGGCCAGGACAATCTCATGATATGCCGCTATGCCATTGTCACAGGTGAGAAGCGTATCAATCCCATCTTCTTTCGCCTGGCTGACCAGGCGCTCATTGACGCCATAGCCGTCCGCAATCCTGTCTGGAATCACATAATCCACCCGTGCTTTACAGCGTTCTAACGCAGAATACAGAATATAGACAGACTGCACGCCGTCAATGTCATAATCGCCTAAAATACGAATGCGCTTTCCTTGTCTTACCTTTTCCTGCAAAATCTCTGCCGCCAAAACAATATCTTTCATCTGTATGGGATTATGTAAGCCCTCCAGGTTTCCATGAAGGTATTCCTCAATAGCTTCCTCTCCTACAACTTCCCGGTTACGGATAATCCTGGCTGTCACCTGGTCAATGCCAAAACGTTTGGCAATTCCCTTAAAATCCGCTTTCTTGGCAGCGATTACCCATTTTTCCTGCACAATCTAACCCTCCCTGAAATATCCCTGAAAGCATAATAGCAAAATATGATGACTTTTTCAAGATTTTATGATAATATGTGACCATATGACCTAAGAACCTAAGGAGGAACCAAACTCATGAATCCATTGGAATTAGTCAAGACTTTAAAAGACCATACCGTTTATATACAGACGCACAATTTCCCTGACCCGGACGCCATCGCCAGCGCGTTCGGCCTTCAGAATTTCCTGGCATACCACGGCGTTCCCTCTACCCTCTGTTATGATGGGAAGATTGACCGGCTCAGTGTCAAGAAAATGCTGGAAACTTTTGGAATTACAATGTTTTCCAAGAATGATGTGCCCGATATGACAGAAGACGATTATATCGTATTGGTAGACTCACAGAAAAAAAACAGCAATGTCACAGACTTAATTGGCGATGAGGTGGCATGTATTGACCATCACCCCATCTTTTTCCCTTATCATTATTTGTATCAGGATATCCGCCCGGTAGGCTCCTGTTCCTGCCTGATTGCTTCCTATTTTCAGAGCACGGATACGCCGATTGAACCCAAATGCGCGGCAGCCCTCGCCTACGGCATCAAGATGGATACTGCTGATTTCACACGCGGTACCACCGCATTGGATACAAAGATGCTGTCCTTTCTCTTTGCCCATGCAGACTGGGATTTAGTTTCTGGCATGTACTGCAACACCATGGAATTCAATGACCTGCAGGCTTATGGCGCAGCTATCCAGAACATACAGATTTTTGACCGGACAGGCTTTGCCTATATCCCCTTTAACTGTGCGCCGGCATTGATTGCCATTATCTCCGACTTTATCCTGTCTTTGGATGTTGTGGACATTGCAATTATCTATGCCATGCAGAATGAGGGCATCCGCTTTTCTGTCCGCAGCGAACAGAAGCGCATCCATGCAGGAAATCTTATCGCCCGGGTGCTTAAGCCTTACGGCGATGGCGGCGGACACCCCTCAATGGCTGGCGGCATGATTCCAGCCGGGAACCTTCCTTTACTGGGAGAGGACATCCATACCACCATCCAGGAAGCATTTCTAGCAGTAATTTCGGAATAAAAAATAATGCTACCTCGTTTTCAAATAAGCTTCCACCCGCGTTTTTACATTTTCCCGCAAATTCTCATAATAAAAATCATAATCATGTGAGTGCAGGCTTTCCGGTCCAAACAAGGCGGCGGGCGCATATTCCACATTTTCTGCCGTGCAGATGACAACGCCCCGCTCCGTATCTACCTGGGCATCTGCAGCCCCTTTCACAATTTCATACGTCTCCGTCTCTTCGTTAAAAATACGGCTGCCCAGATTTTCCTCAAATCCGGCATAAGTATCGTCCAATTTCCAGTTAATAGGATTGATGCTGATGGCATTAGGTTCCACAACCAGATTATGCTGCCCTTTGTTGCCTTTTCCTTCCGTGTTCCAGGAAACAATGACGCCGGTATCATCCGCTCCCTTGGCAAATTTCAGATATGGGTGTTCTTCCAGCCAATCTCTGGTAATGGAATAGCCGATGGGATATGCCGCGACCATCCGCTCATAGTATTCCTGGTGTGCCTGCATATACTCTCCAAGAACAATCTTTGTCATAATGGAGCCCTGGGAATGGCCGGCAAGGATAAACGGACGGCCCTCATTATAATTCTCAAAGTAGTAATCCAGCGCGGCATATACATCCGTGCGCTGTTCCGCCATCTGATACTTCTCTAATTCCTCATTGCTTAAGCCGACAACCTCAAAGATATTGCTCTGGCGGTAAAATGGCGCAAACACATTGGTAGATTCCTCATAAACCGTCGCCTGGTTCCCATAAACCGGCCTTGCCTTATTCCGCATTATTTCATTGTCTATATCGCAGATTGGCTTTGCATCTTCCGACTCGTCCGAATAGCAGGTGGGATAAAGATAGAACGTATCTACTTCATGGGTAATTTCAGGAATATTGAGCCAATTCTCCTCCTTTGCATAATCTGT
Source organism: uncultured Lachnospiraceae bacterium (assembly GCA_947565885.1). Taxonomy (GTDB): domain Bacteria; phylum Bacillota; class Clostridia; order Lachnospirales; family Lachnospiraceae; genus Petralouisia. The sequence goes on along the minus strand of CANOHX010000015.1, from coordinate 12,634 downwards.
AGGCGTCCCTGCCAAATCAGCAATTGCAAAATCTTCCTGTTTACTCGTCTCTTGCGGTTCATTTCCGCTGCTGCCGCACGCCACTACACCACACAGCAAAAAACAGGCTGCGATAACAAATGTCCAGTTACATAATTTCATTCTCACTATTTTACTTGTTCTCATAAATCTGTTTCCTCCTTCTAGGAAACACTATATCATTTATGAAATCTGAACTCCACACGTTGGGACACTTTAACGTTTATTAGGGACCGATTCAAAACCTTATTACTTTGTTATCTTTATTTTTTTCACTTTACTGTAAGCGCTGTAAAGCACTGGCTTACCTTTTTTATACGCACGCACCTTCACATAATACGTCCCTTTTTTTAATTTCTTCAGCGTAAGGCTGGTCTTTTTCGTCTTAACCTTCCGTGCGGATTTAAACTTATGATTCCTGGAATAAGACACCTCATACCCCGATGCGCCTGAGGATTTACGGAACTTAATTGACAGCTTCCTGCCTTTCTTATTGACAGCTTTGGAAATCTTGCTCGCTTTGGGCGCAACGATTGGTTTTTTCCACTTTGCCTTAATCGTAATATTCTTTGTGATGGGAGTTTTAAAGTTAAATAATTTTTTCCCTTTGTACCAGCCATCAAAAATATAGCCAATCCTTCTGGGCGTCTGCGGAAGCTTCGCCCGGTCAACCTTGTCGCCTTTCTTCACATACAGAGGAGAAATCCGGGGCGCTCCTGCATAGCCGTAACTGACTGTCACCTTATACTGACGGTACAAGGCATCATAACATCTCTGCAGCGTACTCTGCAGCTTTGCCAAATCGCTCTGACCCATCCTGGCTTTTCCTGTGACCGCCTGCTTCGCCTTTGCAAGCGCTGCGGCATAAGGCTTCCATGTTGCCGGCGTATAATTAATCTCTTTCACGCCGCTTACTTTGCTTATCAATGCCTTAAGCGCACTGGTATCCAGTTTCAGGACCTTTACCATAAACACCCTGGCAGCCTTTAAACCGCCCCCTCTTTTCGCCGTGGCCGTCAGCTTGACCTCCGTATCGTGGTATCGGTCATTGTAAACCTTGCCGTTCGCCGCAATCACATTCGGTTCAGAACTCCACGTCACCGACTCATAATCCCCTACCTTGCCCGGCAGTTTCATGTCAAAGGCAATATGCTGCCTGTCCCTGTTGCCGGCAAGCGCCGCATGCGTAAAAAATCTGCTTTCGTCTATTTCAAGAAACCTGTTATTAAAGATTTCGTCTGCTGTCAGCGCCCCATCAAAAACTTTGAAAGACGCAAGGCTGCCCACAAAATCTGCACCGCCGTTTTGGCAGTTCCTGCCAATGTACCCTAAGACGCCATCCTCTGCCCCAGCGGCAATGATATCATTTTTAATGCTGCAGCCGGTATCTAAACCATCTGCCGTCCCGACCCGCCTGCCATCCACATACAAATTAATTCTGCCATGGTTAAATGTTACATTGACTGTATAGTACCGGTCTGCTCTGGTCTTGGCAGATTTTACAAGCGACTTTTCCCCATCATCCTTGACCACATGCACCCCCATTCCATGGCTGCTGCCCAAGGAAAAATATAACGTATTCCCCACAGAAGCAGCATCCGCCTTTGAACCCAGGCAAAACAGCCAGGAATCGTCGCCGCAAGCGGCAGACTTCGCAAACTTCGCTTCTATGGTAAATGCTTCCGCATCGGTCAGGGAATCCACAATCCCCATGGGAAGTTCCACATAGCCGTTTCCTTTCAAAGTCATAATTGCAGCTTCTTTATCACAGTCAGCCTCCCCTTGCACAACAGCGTTATTTTCATAGGGAGACCTGTCCTCAAGCCTTCCTCCCGCCATCTTGGAAAAATCGTAATCCGCTACAACAGCAGGATTTGCTGACGTATCTCTGTCATCTGCAGAATTGCCCAGCCCCGACGGACCATCTGCCTCTGCCGAAATGACATTCGCTGCAAATACGGACATTACTGCCAGAACACAGGCAAGCATCCCGCTGATGATTCTTTTGAATCTCATGTCGGCTTCCTCCTCAGTCTACAATTCGCAATTATTCACAGTTCTCGGGAACGGCACTACATCGCGGATATTAGTCATGCCCGTCAGGTACATAACGCACCGCTCAAAGCCAAGCCCAAAACCGGCGTGTCTTGCCGTGCCGTATTTACGCAAATCAAGATAGAAATCATAGTCTTCTTTGTTCAGCCCCAGCTCTTCCATACGCTGGCAAAGCTTATCATAGTCATCCTCTCTCTGGCTTCCGCCGATAATCTCCCCGATTCCGGGCACAAGGCAGTCCACCGCGGCAACCGTCTTGCCATCCGGGTTGAGTTTCATATAAAACGCCTTGATTTCCTTGGGATAATCTGTCACAAACACCGGACGCTTAAACACTTCCTCAGTCAGATACCGCTCATGCTCAGTCTGCAAATCTGCTCCCCAGGACACCTTGTATTCAAACTTATCGTTGTTCTTCTGCAAAATTTCTATCGCCTCTGTATATGTCACATGGGCAAACTCAGATTCAGCTACATGCCTCAGGCGTTCCAAAAGCCCCTTGTCTACAAAATTATTGAAGAACTGCATCTCCTCCGGGGCATGTTCCAGCACATAGTTGATGATATATTTCAACATGCTCTCAGCCAGGACCATGTCGTCCTGCAAATCTGCAAAGGCAATCTCCGGCTCAATCATCCAGAATTCCGCTGCATGTCTCGTGGTATTGGAATTCTCTGCACGGAACGTCGGTCCGAACGTATAGATATTCTTAAACGCCATCGCATAGGTCTCACCATTTAACTGCCCGCTCACCGTAAGGTTCGTAGGCTTGTTAAAGAAATCCTGGGAGAAATCCACCGTACCATCCTGATTCTTGGGAATGTCATGCAAGTCCATCGTTGTTACCTGGAACATTTCTCCTGCGCCCTCACAGTCGCTGCCCGTAATAATCGGCGTGTGCACATAGACGAAATCCCGCTCCTGGAAAAATTTGTGGATGGCATACGCTATCAGGGAACGCACCCGGAATACTGCTTCAAACGTATTGGTACGAGGCCTCAGATGCGAGATTGTCCGCAAATATTCAAAACTATGGCGTTTTTTCTGCAAGGGATAATCCGGCGTAGACTTACCCTCAATAATAATCTCATCCGCCTGGATTTCAAACGGCTGTTTTGCCTGCGGCGTGGCAACTAATTTGCCGCTGACGATAATGGCAGCTCCTACATTCAGCTTTTCCACCTCTGTGAAATTCGCTAACTTATCATGGTACACCACCTGCAGCGGCTCAAAAAATGTCCCATCATTTACCACGATAAAACCAAAATTCTTAGAACCCCGGATGCTGCGCACCCAGCCGCCAATGCTCACATTCTGGTCAAGATATTCTTCTTTCTTGCGATATAAATCTTTAATATTTGTCAATTCCATAACCTCTCTCCTTATCCTTTCTCAATAGGAAAACGCTGTTCTGAACAGTGTTTCTTTACATTTCACTTTTACTGTGGGATTTCTGTCTTACTGGTATTTTCGGCATCATAAGTGACCTTAGCATTGTCAATGACAAAGTCCATCGCCTTGTCGCTGACATATGCATTCCTGACATAGTCCTCGCCGTACTGCTCTATCAGGGCATCTTCACTCTCATAACCAAAATCTGTTACGATTCCCTGTTTGTATTCTGCAAAACCTTCCTCATCCGCCTCGATATTTTCTTTCTTGGCTATCGCTTCCATAATCAGCTGGTTAGTCAGGCTGTCCTCAATATACTGACGCACCTGCTGGTTGAACTCATCTTCCGTTGAACCCGTGCTGCTCAGATAATCGGCAAGCTCCATGTTATAATTGTTCTTGAGGTTGTCTGTAAACTGGTCCATATACTCCTGTATCCGCTGGTCAAGCAAACCGTCTGGCAGCGTCACCGTAGACGTCTCGCGCAGCTTTTCAAACACTGCATTCTGGGTATCGGTCTTCTTGTTGGTCTCATTATTGCTCTCAAGCTTCTCTTGCACGCCCTTTTTCATGTCGTCTACGCTCTGATAGCCGTCGCTGACAAAATTGCTTGCCACAAATTCATCGGTCACAGTATCATAAGTCATAATCTTCTCTTCCACAATCTTATTGATTGTCACCTTGAAAACGACTGCCTGGCCAGCCAGCTCCGCATTCTGGTATTCCTCCGGGAACGTAAGGTTCAAATCCACCTTTTCACCAACTTTCTTACCAATCAGCCCATCCTCAAAGCCATCAATAAAGCTGTCAGAACCGATTTCCAAGTTCGCGCCCTGTGCTGTGCCGCCCTCAAACGCCACGCCATCCTTGAGGCCTTCATAATCAATATTTACAATGTCCCCTTCTTCTACCGTAGTCTTATCCGTATCCTCATAAGCCGGGTAGGAAGCAAGCGTGCTCTCGATATTATTCCTGACGTCTTCTTCCGTTACCTCATAAGTGCCCAGGGTCAGTTCCAATCCTTTATATTCCCCGAGTTTCACGCACTCATCCACATCATACGATACTCCGCTTGCTTCGCCATCAGAAGCCTCCGTACCGTTCTTCGCCTCCTGCCCATCGCCGTCTTTTTTGTCCCCGCAGCCGCCAATCATCGCTACGGTGCACAGCGCAGCTAATAATACTATCATTCTCTTCTTCATAAAACCATTTACCTTTCTTCTGAAAATATATAAAAATTCTGCTTCACAATAATTAACCTTATCATATTTTTCCCCAAATTAAAAGGGTTCCTGCATACAAATCACAAATAAATCACAATCTATGTTACAGTTCACTCGTCAGTCAATATGGAGAAAATCACATGCTTGCATGATGATTTCTCCATTTGTACTGACGAAGGGAACGCCGGTTTATGAGCAAAGTTAGCTGCAAAGCAGCGGGAAAGCGCTGAAAGCGCCTTTGCGAATGGCGTGTAAGTGAACTGTAACTAAATTAAAAGTATATAAATTATTGTAAATAAACGTATGCAGATTGTCCAGTTGCAGCCACAGAACATATTTGGTATAATCTGATTCAAATACGAAAGGAGCTCATTTCCTATGAACGCAGACCATCTTACCTTACTGACCGATTTATATGAACTGACCATGATGCAGGGGTATTTTAAAACCGGCGACCGCAGCGTTGTCGTCTTTGACGCATTTTACCGTGCAAATCCTGACAATGGCGGCTATGCAATCTGTGCCGGGCTTGCGCAGATTATAGATTATATTGAACACCTTCAATTTGACGAATCTGATATCTCCTATCTGAGGTCTCTGGGAATATTCGAGGAAGACTTTTTGGCATATCTGCAGAATTTCCGTTTTTCCGGCGACATCTATGCCATCACGGAGGGCACGGTAATTTTCCCCAGGGAACCGCTGATTAAAGTAATTGCTCCCATCATGGAAGCACAGCTTGTAGAGACTGCCATCTTAAATATCTTAAACCATCAATGCCTGATAGCCACCAAGGCGGCGCGCGTCTGTTACGCAGCCGGGGACGACGGCGTGATGGAATTCGGCCTACGGCGGGCACAGGGACCGGATGCCGGGATATATGGCGCCAGGGCTGCCGTCATCGGCGGATGCTGCGGCACTTCCAATGTGCTCTGCGGCAAGCTCTTTGACGTCCCGGTCAAGGGCACGCATGCCCACAGCTGGATCATGAGCTTTGCAGATGAATACACGGCATTCAGGACATACGCCCGCTACTTCCCCTCAGCCTGTATCCTGCTTGTAGATACTTATGATACCTTAAAATCCGGCATCCCCAACGCAATCCGGGTATTTGAGGAGATGCGTGCTGAGAGCATTCCATTGACCAACTACGGCATCCGCATGGACAGCGGCGACCTGGCATACCTTTCCAAGCAGGCACGCAAAATGCTGGATGAGGCTGGTTTCCCTGATGCTGTCATTGCCGCCTCCAACGATTTGGACGAATACCTGATTGAAAACCTCAAGGCACAGGGGGCTGCCATCACTTCCTGGGGGGTGGGAACCAACCTGATAACTTCTAAAAACACGCCCGCGTTCGGAGGCGTATACAAACTTGCCGCCATCCAAAATGAACAGGGAGAATTCGTACCCAAGATTAAACTTTCCGAAAATACAGAGAAAGTAACAAACCCCGGCAATAAGACCATTTACCGGATATATGAGAAAGATTCCGGAAAAATCAAAGCAGACTTAATCTGCCTGGAAGGAGAAACGTTTGACTGCGAGAAAAACCTGCGTATTTTTGACTCCCTGGAAACCTGGAAATATACAACGCTGGCGGGCGGCACATACACCATGCGCCGTCTGCCGGTACAGATTTTTGACAAAGGACGCTGCATTTACCAATCTCCCAGCGTCATGGAAATCCAGAAATACTGCAGCCAGGAAAAGAACACGCTCTGGAATGAAGTCAAGCGATTTTCCAATCCCAGCAAAGTATATGTAGATTTATCAGACAATTTATTTGAGATGAAGCGCAATATCCTGCGGGAACTATCCGCAAAACATCACCAATATTAAGAATTCAGCTTTTTCATCCCTCTCTAACTACATTCCTTACCCGTGATTTCAGATGGCACCATGCCGCCACAAACGCACTGACAATCAGCACCATGTAGAAATTCAGCCCGCGCGTGACACACATGGATGCCGTCAGGCTTGCTCCGGTGAAAATCTGGGAAAATGCTGTTTTATACATCATCTCTGTGATGCCCTGCGCGCCAGGCAGCGGAAGCATATCGACTGCAATATAAATTGCTGCCTGCAGACTCATCACTGTAAATGCGCTAACGCCCTCTAAGCCCATCCCTTTGTATATCAGCCAGGTCAGGAAAAACACGCTGCAGCGCTGCACTACCGTAAATGCAATGACATTATAAATCTTGCGCTTATTTTTGAGGAAAAACAGCACCGCCTCATGGTACTGGTCCGCCATCACAATCAGCTTCTGGGTCCGTTCGCCGGAATTCTTAAGAATATGTAACTTCTTTAAAATTTTCTCCCCTCCTATTACAAGGCCTTTAAAGCATTTAGGGCTAATCATGACAAAGAGGAGAATCACTACCAACAGCGTATTTAAAAACAACCCCAGATAATAGAGGTAGAGGTAACCTTGCAGATAATCTGCAAGCGGTCCATAATAGAAAACTAAAATGCCAATACCCATCACCACAAGCACAAATTTATAGATTACTGCCACAGTCATCAGCACCACAGAACTGTCGGAGACTTTATGCCCCTCTTTCTGCATATAGTAAAGCTGCATGGGCTGCCCGCCTGTAGCAGAAGGCGTAATCCCGGAAAAGAAAAATCCCACAAAAGAATATTTCACGCAGGTAAGCGCGCTGGTTTTATAATTCAGAGAACGCAGCAGATAGCAAATCATAAACCCTTCTGCCGATACAAAAAAGAATGCCGTAAACACGGCTGCAAACAAGTACAGCGGATGCAGGGTCTTAATTGATTGCAGGACCGCTTCCATGTCATTGCCCTTAAAGATAGCATAGAAAGTCAGGCCCGCTAACACTATAAAAATAATTGCGCTGATTATATTCTTACGATTCATTAGTACACTCCATTCACAACATAAGATAATTTCTGCCACATCTGGCGAAACATATTTCTCCGTCTTACCGGATAGCAGCCATTCAGCCTGTTGAACTTGCGCAGCGTTCCCTCATAAACAGTCTCCGTCTGCTCCAGTTCATAGAAATCCCTGGGCGTGACCAGTGAAAAATGCTTGTCAAACAACGCAATCCCATGCTCCTGCAGAATACTGGCAGTAAAGGATGAACAGGTATAATGGTTCCGCTGGTAAAACGGCTTATTCAATAATATCATAGGAAGCCCCAGTACACAATAATGATATTGGTATCTTTTCTCATAACATTCCTGCAGCTTCCCAGCTATCTGTTCTTTCTGCTTTGCCGTACATTCCAGGCTTACAACCTTATAGCGCGCCGTGGGAAACGCCCGCTCAATCTTCTCCGTATCCTCCCTCTCAAATCCAGCCAGTATGGGAATCGCTGGATGCCTTCTGCCTACGCTGTACGCCTCCTGCAGTTCCTCGTCCATGGAAAGCACCACATGGATATAATCGCTGCCAGTCACCTTGCGGATAATGGAAGCAAAAAATCCTGGTGTATCTACTAATGCAAAATATATCTGTGCCATCTTTCTCTCCTGTGCCTCTCGTAATGCTTTGATAAAATCTTTTTCTGACAGATTTTACGTCCTTACGTTTTACTTGGGAAATACCGAGCAAATCAGCGTTCCCTTAGTTAAACTGATAGAATTTCCTTGCCACGCGATAACCGGCAAGCGTAAATACATCGCCCAGCCTACCCGGCAGGTATGTAAAACCGCTGAGCATCCGCCATTTTAACGACGCATACAGCTTCCTGTCATGGTATTTCACATAATTCCAGAGCGTCTCCCGCTTCTGCAACGCCTCAGGCGTACCTATGAGCAGCAGATGGATGGATGAAATCGCCATCATAATGGATATGTTCCTTTTCAGATAATTGGTAAGCTTGGGATTATCCTCGCCCAGTTTCTCTAAATCTGTACATTTTGAGACCAGTTTCGTTACCCGGATTTGCTGGTCAATACGCTTCATCAATACTTTCTCATTGACAGACTGGTCCTCCCTGCCCAAAAAATAATGGTACAGGTCAAGATTTAAGTAACAAAGCGTTTTCACATAGGGAAGCGGCTGATTGGCAAAAATATTGTCCACATAAAACGTATGCTTCGGCAGCTTCACCCCGGATTTGCGCAGCACCTCTGTGCGGTAAAACAGTGAATGCATCACAAGGTATTGGGAAGGATGGAAATGCCTGACTGCCTCCCAACCGCAGACCTGGTTCTCTTTTAACACATTTTTATATCCCATCCGCTTTACCTTATTCTCATAAGTATGGTCATACAGGTAATTGCAGATAATCAAATCCACGGTGACCTCTTTCTTCTCCCACTCGCGGATTTTCCTCAGCAGCTTCTGCATCTCCCTCTCGTCCAGCCAGTCGTCCGAATCCACGACCTTAAAATATTTACCGGTTGCCAAGGCAAGCCCCGCATTGACGCCTGAACCATGCCCGCCGTTTTCCTGATGGACCACGCGCACGATTTCTGGGTAATTCCTCGCATAATTATCTGCAATCTCTCCTGTGCGGTCCGTAGAACCATCATCCACAATGATAATTTCCGCCCGCTCGTCCGCTGACAGCAGCGTGTCTATACAATGCTCCATATACTCCTCGGAATTATAACATGGCACGGTAAATGTAATATCTTTCATATGCTTCCTCTCCTGTACTTTTTTGTCATCCTATCTTATTTAACGAAAATATTCTTGGTTTTTCTTCACGATTTTTATTAATTTTTCATTAAGTTTGCATTTTATCTGTCAAACTGGTTTTAGTCTAACGCATATTTCTTAAAACTGCCTTTTCTTTACCTTACAATTATCTTACGGTTTTGTAAGGTTCAGAAAGTTGAAGTATCTGTGCATCAATATTATACTGCCATTTCCTGCACCATCCTCCAACATTTCCTGAACTGTCTTTTCTTTTTGCTGCCATAGTATCTGCTCTTTCCATAAAAGAAAGAGCCCTAATACGATATGATGACTATACCGCACTAAAACTCTTTGTGCATGCCTAAATTGCATTTAATTTGTCAATAAATTCCTCAAACTGATTTCTCTTTATCTGTGGTCTATTCCCATTCCACAGGATAAAGTCAGCATCCTCATTTTTATGGATGAGCCTGCGCAACTTTGTCTGCCCGATACGGAAATATTTTGAAGCTTCTTCTATGCTTAATGTGTATTTCTGCCATAACGGAATTTCTGTAATTTCTTTGTCTGCCATAAGACGACACCTCCTTATGGCTATAGGATAATACGAAAAAGGGGATTGATCCATTGACTGTCGTGGTAAAAATTGAGGGGGTTTTACCATACGGTGGTAGGGTTTCGTAAAAAACATTATCTATTTGAAGAAACAGATTTTATCAAATGCTGTTTTAGAATCACGACAAACAAGCATTGCCAATGCACAAAATCTTAAAATAATAGATATGCTTCACATAAATTTTGTACCAATTACTTCCAAAATCCACTCACTTTTTTCTTAAAAATAATCACTCTCAACTTAATCATAATTATAGCCACATATACAAAACAATGACTAAAAATGTAGATTTATTTTCTTTTTAAGCTGCTGATTACTATTTAAACTCTTTTCAATAATCCATTAAAAAATGACAAAAGCATTCCCTTCCCACTATTGTATTTTAGCATCTAACACCTCAACAAGAAATGATTTTAAACATATTACTTCCATGCTTTGAATAATTGTGGTTCCCTCTGGTTCTAACACATAACCTGTATATTGTCTTTTATCAAATCTATCATCATTTGATTCGAAAACATTATTCCTTATGACTTTTAATGTAGTTTTAAACGGTTCCATATCCTCAACAATTTCATTTTTAGATACATCAATGTCATAACAAATAAATTTATGTATATATCTAAATGGATGATTTATTTTCTTTGTTAAGGTTCCTTTTAGTTCTATATATTTAGGGTATCCTAAGTAATCTACAACAAAATCAATTCCCTTTGTAGTGTTATAATCCAACAGTTTAAATGAAAATAAATCAGGAAAATGTTGAATTATTGCCATCAATACTACAAATGTTTCCGATTCTGAATATCCATTTTTCAATTTTGAAGGTTCAAAAATCTCAGCACCATTTGGTAATTTAATAGTTTTTCTATTCTTACTCGCAGTAAATCTCTTAGACAAATCTTTCTTATCTGTCTCAATCGAAGTAATAGTTTTTTCCAGTTCTTCCCAATCTTGCCGTTCCTGCATAGCATCCCTTATCTTTTTACTCTTAAATACTTTATTTACTTCCTTTTTTATTATTTCTAATTTTTCTATATCTGTATTCATTATTGAACCACGATTAGCCGTTAATTGGAAAGCATCACAATCCACAAATGCCTGCATATAGGTGTAAGTGCCAACTCCTCTTCCACCTTCAAGCCAATCATCAATTTTTTCAACTGGAACACCTCCCTTACATGCCCATAACCCATATCTCTGCCCATCCGTATGCGTTCCTTCTGTAGTTGCTTTTCCCTGTCTAGATAATAACAAATCATATCTTCTTTTTGTTTCATATCCTTCCATACTTATTATTAATCTAAAAGAAATGCTTCCTGACGTTATCGTTTCATTATAAACTAATTTACTATAAAACATATATTTTGCTTTATTACTTTTAATTAAATCTGCATACTTTTTCATTTCCTTATCCGAAGTTCGTTCTGGTGGAAAATAATGCCCTAATGTTATTTCCTCAAAATGTCCTAAAACTCTATCTGAAAAAATCGGAATCGGATCACACATAGATAAATCTTTATATTTCTTTTCAAATTCCTGACTTAACAATCCTCTTAAAAATAACTTAACATTTTTTTGCCTGAGAATTTCATTATACCATGTTTCAACTGTTCCAATTAATGAATACCACATACAATAATCTCTTAGGAACAAATGATTTAATTTAAATCGCGTATGCTGTGTCTTAAAATACTTGGGACATATTATACGAACCATAAACCCAGATAACCATTCCTCAGGCAACGAAAGACCTAATTCCTCAGGTTCACATGGATCAGAATATGATAATTCCTTGTTTTGGGCAATCTGTTTAATTGCATCTTTTAACTCAGATGCCCAATAATCTCCCTCCCTAGTCTTCGAACATATCTGCACTAATTCTGCATTAAAAAACACCTTTGAGCCATGTCCTTTATAACCATGCTTATTTTTTAGTGCAATAAATTTCTTATTTATTTTGCTTGAATTAGCAACATCAAAAAAACACTTAACATTGCATTTTGCCAGTCCACTTCCATTATCCCATATATCAATAATCAAACGGTTATCGTCACCCAGCTCCTCTTCTTCATAAACATCTATATATATTTCAGAAGCATCTTCATCAAAAGAATTTTGTATACCTTCTCTAAATATTTCTAATGGATCTCCAAAATCTGTTATTATCTGATATAATTCATAACCTTCATTAACATGTACTTTTGCCATAATTTCCCTCCATAGTAATTTTTATTGTGCCATTCACATCTTCCGCCTTTAGGAAAAAATGTTATTCCTTTATATGCTCCCTCATAATATCAAAAAGACCCTCGCTTATCCTCACATTGGTTTCTTTCAATTTCTCAATACACTCCTCAATATCCCCAGCAGTAAACATACCCTCATCAAAGGCTTTCAGTAGCAGACCAATCGTTCCTGTAATCGGCAACCCCATCTTCTTTGCCACACCCCTGCCCTTATGTTCATCCATAACCAGCAAATCTGCTTTCCTGCTATTTGCCATAACAATCGCTTCACTCTCCCCAGCATCCAAACCGGACACTTCCTGCAGAATCGTCACAGCTATCTCATTGTCAACCTCTTCTACTTCCAGAAAATCACTGTCCATTACCTGAGAAGCCTCTGCTACAAACTCTTTATTACCTGTCAATTCCATATATACAGCATTAGGAATAAGCACTTTCCCATATAAGTGCTTCAGAATAT
>CANOHX010000014.1 GCA_947565885.1 uncultured Lachnospiraceae bacterium | reverse complement strand
TGATACATCTTATTATGAAACTGCCACTTCAAAATACGATATCCGTCCTGCCATGTGGATTGATTGGGGTTCTGAAAAATAAAGGGATACAAATGGCATATTAGGAGATTTGGCATATGAACATCTTTATCTACAGCAGGAAATCCAAATGGACCGGCAGGGGCGAGAGCGTGGAGAACCAGATTGCCATGTGCCGGGATTACATACAATACAATATAGAGGGGGCAAATCAGGCAGAAATTACGGTGTTTGAAGACGAAGGGTATTCCGGGAAGAATACCAACCGCCCCCAGTTCCAGAAAATGATGCAGGAGATTAAGAAAGGCGGCTGCAGTTACCTTGTATGCTACAAGCTGGACAGGTTGGGGAGAAACATTGCAGATTTGGCAAATCTGGTGGAGACGTTGAACAAGCTTAACGTCTCCTTTATTAGTATTAAGGAGCGGTTTGACACGTCCACGCCCATAGGGAAGGCGATGCTGTACTTTGCCGGGGTACTGGCGCAGATGGAACGGGAGCAGATTGCAGAGCGCGTCCGTGACAATATGATTATGCTTGCGAGGAAAGGAAGGTGGCTGGGCGGCAACACGCCTTTGGGATTTCGGGCAGAATCGGAGGAGAAAGTTATAATCAATGGAAGGAATAAAAAATCGTACCGTCTTGTCGTGGATGAAGAAGAGATGAAAACGGTTCGGTTTATCTTTGAGGAATATCTGAAACAACAATCCCTCATGGGAATCGTAAGATACTTCTTGAACCACGATATTAAGACAAAACGAGGGAATGAGTATACGGCTACAGCCATCCGCGATATCCTGACAAATCCGGTGTACTGCCGGGCAGACCGGGAGGCTTACCAGTATTTCTGGAATCTTGGCTGCCAGGTCTGTATGGACGAAGAAGAGGCAGACGGAAAATACGGTTTGATTGCCTATGCGAAAACCTCTTCGTCCCAGTATAAGAATAAGGGAAACGCGCCGGAAAAATGGATTGTGGCAAAAGGGAAACATCCTGGGATTATTTCCGGGAAGGACTTTTCCAAAATCCAGAATCTTCTTCTTAGGAACAGTTCCAAAGGGGAAGCCTGGCATAAGACGCAAAACCAGATTGCGCTCCTGTCGGGAATCCTGCATTGCTCCTGCGGCCATCTGATGCGCCCGAAATATTATTCCTCCAAACAGGTGACAAAACAAGGGGAGCGCAAGTTTTCTTATCTCTGCCCATATAAGGACATGACCCATGGGGAAAAATGTTCTGTGCCCAATGTCCAGGGCAATACCTTGGATGAACTGGTGTGCAGGGAGGTACTGCGTTATACGGAGGAGAATTCTAATATCCAACAAATGTTGCAAAAAGCGATAGAGAGCATAGAAGATAACAAAGATGAAAAAGTGACGCCCGCAGACCTCCTGGAGCGGGAGATACAGAAACGGAAAAAGGAAGTGCAGAATCTAATCTCCACGCTGGCAAAATCCGGAGGCGATGAGCAGTTTATCAGCCAGATTGAGCAGGAAGTCCTAAGATTAAACAGGGAATGTGCGTCGTTGGAAGAAGAAAAAGCAGAACTGGGAGAGGAAGGCGCAGATATCCATGGGGACAGGCAGCAGCTTGCGTTTTTGCTGGAGCAGTTTTCTTCCTTTCAAAAGTTGTTTGACGCCTTGAGCGTGCCGGAAAAGAGGGAGTATCTGCGGATGATACTGGATAAGGTTGTCTGGGATGGGGAAGAAGCCCATATCTTCCTGTGATTTGTTTCCGTTACAGAACCATTGCATTGCCACAGCCGCTGGGACCGACAATCGCCAGGAAGTCACCTTTCTGAACCGTAAAATTTATATTATGGAGCGCAGGAGTCTCTCCTTGCATCGTATGGTAGGAATATCCCACGTGCCTGATTTCCATCAATTTTTCCATAGAATTCTCCTTATAAGTGCTTATGATATTGTATGAGGGAAAAATAAGACGGTGCGGCTTTTGGAAGGATTTATGGAAGATATGGAAATAACTCAGGAGTTTTGCAAATTGGAGGAGATTAATACACAGGTAAGGTAGCTGTTAAAGCATAATATCTCCACTTTCTCCGACTTTTTCATATTTTTTTGAGTTTCTCCATTTCTTATAATAACCGATATTTCAGCACCAAAAGGTCTTGCTGCCTTTGCCAGCATAGACGTCTTGCACATAAAGGCGCTATGAATTACAAAATGGGGGAACTCAAAATATTTTTTCTTGCATTTTCTGGTATTAAGTGCTATTATGTATATGATAACTAGATAATCTAAGACTTGAGAGTGGGCAGATGTCCACTCTTAATTTTGTGTGTAGGTGCGGATAGGGAAAATTCAGCGGAAAGGCAGGTGTGATATGTCAAGAAGAGAGGTTTATGAGCAGAAGACGGAAGATTTGTTAAAACCCATTATGGAGGAATATCAGTTTGAACTGGTAGATGTGGAATATGTGAAGGAAGGCGGCAACTGGTATCTGCGGGCTTATATAGATAAAGAGGGCGGGATTACGGTTGATGACTGCGAACTTGTGAGCAGAAGAATGAGTGATTTGCTGGATGAGCGGGATTATATCGAGGAATCATACATTTTTGAAGTGAGTTCCCCGGGGCTTGGCAGGCCATTGAAAAAAGAGAAAGACTATCTGAGGAGCATGGGGAAAGAAGTGGAAATCCATACTTACCGTGCCGTCAATAAAGAAAAAGAATTTTATGGGATATTAAAGGCTTATGATGATAAGACAGTCACCATACGGCTGGATGATGGGGCAGAGATGACCTTTGCAAAAACAGAGATTGCATTGATTCGTCTTGCTTTTGACTTCTAAGGAAATACTGATTGCGTCAGTGTTTTCCTAAAATACGCCAAATAACAGAAAAACATTCAGGAGGATAAAAAAATGAACAATGAGTTATTAGAAGCGTTGAATATATTGGAGAAAGAGAAAGATATCAGTAAAGAGACATTGCTGGAAGCGATAGAGAATTCACTGATTACTGCCTGTAAAAATCATTTTGGCAAGTCGGACAATATCAAGGTTGACATGAACCCTGAGACCTGTGAATATCATGTCTACGCAGAAAAAACGGTTGTGGAGGAAGTGGAAGATGATGTGCTGCAGATTAGTCTGGGGAATGCCAAAATGATAGATTCCAAATATGAATTGGGCGATATTGTAAATATTGAAGTGAAATCCAAAGAATTTGGCAGAATTGCCACCCAGAATGCTAAGAACGTTATTTTGCAGAAAATCCGTGAAGAAGAGCGCAAGGTGCTGTTTGACCAGTATTACGAGAAAGAAAAGGATGTGGTTACCGGCATTGTCCAGCGTTATGTAGGTAAAAATATCAGCATCAACTTGGGAAAAGTAGATGCTATCTTAAGTGAGAATGAGCAGATAAAGGGTGAGGTATTCCAGCCGACAGAGCGTATCAAACTATATATATTGGAAGTGAAAGCTACCTCCAAAGGACCGAAAATCTTGGTGTCAAGAACACACCCGGAATTGGTGAAACGTCTTTTTGAGTCTGAGGTTACAGAGGTGAAAGATGGGATTGTGGAAATCAAGAGCATTTCCAGAGAGGCCGGAAGCAGGACGAAGATTGCCGTATGGAGTAATGATCCGGATGTAGACCCGGTGGGTGCCTGCGTGGGCTTGAATGGCGTCAGGGTGAACGCCATCGTCAATGAACTTCGGGGAGAGAAAATAGATATCATTAACTGGAGCGACAATGCAGCGATGCTGATAGAAAATGCCCTTAGTCCGGCAAAGGTCATTTCCGTTATTGCCGATGCAGAAGAAAAGACCGCGAAAGTGGTCGTACCGGATTACCAGCTGTCCCTTGCTATCGGAAAGGAAGGCCAGAACGCAAGGCTGGCGGCAAGGCTGACTGGATTTAAGATAGACATTAAGAGTGAGACGCAGGCAAGGGAAGCCGGAGATTTCATGGATTATGAGAACGATTACGAAGAATATGATGAATATGAGGAGGACGGCTATACAGACGGTTATGAAGAAGCCTCCGAGTATGGGGAAACGCCGGATTATGAGGAAGCCCCTGAGTATGGGGAAACGCCGGATTATGAGGAAGCCTCTGATTACGAAGAAACGCCGGATTATGAGGAAGACCCTGATTACGAAGAAACGCCAGATTATGAGGAAATATCGGAGGATAAGGGGATTTCTGCAGATGGTTATGAGGGACAGTCGGATGAATAAGAAAGTTCCTGTGCGCCAATGTGTCGGCTGTAAAGAAATGAAGAGTAAAAAAGAATTGCTTCGTATAATTAAGACTGCTGGAAATGAGATTCTTTTGGATGCTACGGGCAGAAAAAATGGCAGGGGGGCATATATCTGCCCGAATAAGGAATGTCTTTTTCAGGCATTGAAGAATAAAGGTTTGGAGCGGTCATTAAAATCTGCAATACCTCAGGAAGTAATAGAGGATTTGACAAAGGAGATGGAAATTATTGCAAAAGGATAGAATTTTATCCACGCTTGGCTTAGCGGCCAAAGCGGGAAAGATTGTAAGCGGAGAATTTTCTACAGAAAAAGCGGTAAAGTCTGGCAGTGCATTTCTTGTGATTGTGTCTGAGGAGGCCTCGGAGAATACGAAAAAATTGTTTCGCAATAAGTGTTCCTTTTACAATGTCCCCATGTATCTGTATGCTTCTAAGGACGCGCTGGGGAACGCAATAGGCAAGCAGTTTCGTTCATCCCTTGCGGTACTTGATAAAGGCTTTGCCAAAAGCCTGGAGGAAAAGTTGGAATTAACTAGTGAAAACGGAATGACGGAGGTAGTAAAAGCATGGCAAAAATGAGAATATATGTACTTGCAAATGAATTGAACCTGGAATCGAGAGAAGTGATTAACTTCCTTGAAGAAAAGAATATTACCGGAAAGAAAGCAAGCAGTTCTGTGGAGGATGAGGTCATTGAGATGGTAAGGAACAGGTTTGCAGCAGGAAAGAAGACAGAATCTGGGAAGAAAGAAAATGAAAAAGGGCCGTCTGCGAAAGCGGCAGCGCAGCAAGCTCCGGCAAAGGAGGCGGCTGCAAAAACAGCAGCACAGCAAGTTCCGGCAAAAGAGGCAGCTGCAAAAACAGCGGCGCAGCAAGTTTCGGCAAAAGAGGCAGCTGCAAAAGCGGCGGCGCAGCAACTTCCTGAAAAGCAGACATCTGCGAAAGCGGCAGCACAGCAAGCTCCGATAAAGGAAGATCTTCCTAAAGATTCTTTACAGCCGGAAGTTCCTAAAATGGTTTCCAAAGATTCAAGCAAAAGCCAGGAACGCCCGAAGAAGAAAGCCAGCATTACGGCAGTATTTAACCCGCAGAACAGCAAGACTGCCAAGAAGCGTCCTGCAAGACCGCAGGGGGAGCGTTCTGCAAGGCTGCAAGGGGAACGAAATGCAAGACCCCAGGGTGATAGGAATATGAAGCTTCAGGGAGATAGGAATGTCAGACCACAAGGAGAACGCCCCATGAAGTCCCAGGAAAGCCCTGTAAAGGCACAGTCGGAACAAACATTGAAGTCTCAGAGCGAGCAGACCGTAAAGGCACAGGAAGCCGTTGTAAGACCTCAGGCAGAAACAGGTGGCAATGTCCAGGGCTATCTTTCCAAACCGCAGGGAGAGCGAAATGCAAGGGTACAAGGGGATAAGACTGTAAAGCCTCAGGGAGAGCGAAACGGAAGGCCACAGGGGGACAGGAACGCAAAACCACAGGGAGACCGAAACGGAAGGCCGCAGGGGGACAGGAACGCGAAACCACAGGGAGACCGAAACGGAAGACCGCAAGGGGAGCGAAGCGGGAGATTTCAGGGAGAGCGAAATGGGAGACCGCAAGGGGACCGAAATGGGAGAATACAAGGGGAGCGAACCGGAAGGCCGCAAGGGGACCGAAACGGAAGACCGCAGGGGGACCGAAACGGAAGGCCGCAGGGAGACCGCGGTGGAAGATTCCAGGGAGACAGGAACAACAGAAGCTTTCAAAATGGGCGTCCTGGCCAGAAGAGTCGTTTTGAACAAGAGATTAATAAGCTGAATCAGAACAGCCCAGCGGCATCTATGGATGAGACGAGAGGTAAAGAGAGCAGAGAGCGCGATAACCGCAAAGGAAATAGCCAGCGCCACGAGAAAGAACTGATGGGCAGGAAGAAAGAAAGGTTTGAAAACCTGGAGAAGAAAACCAGGGGAAAGAAGAACCAGCAGCCTGTGCAGCCGCAGAAGAAAGAGGAAGATACAATTAAAACAATTACATTGCCAGAGAAAATGACAATTAAAGAATTTGCAGACCGTATGAAAGTGCAGGCTTCCGTTATTATCAAGAAGCTGTTTCTGCAAGGAAATATTGTAACGGTAAATAATGAAATTGATTTTGCCACTGCAGAAGAGATTGCCCTGGAATTCAACTGTATCTGCGAGATGGAAGAAAAGGTGGACGTAATCGCAGAACTTCTGAAAGAGGAAGAGGAGGATGAGGCAACCATGGTAAAACGACCTCCGGTTGTCTGTGTTATGGGTCATGTTGACCATGGAAAGACGTCGCTTTTAGATGCAATCCGCGATACGCATGTGATTGACAGGGAAGCAGGCGGGATTACACAGCATATCGGAGCCTATATGGTAGAGTGCAACGGTGAGAAAATCACTTTTCTGGATACTCCTGGACATGAGGCATTTACTGCTATGCGTATGCGAGGGGCAAATGCTACGGATATAGCTATCCTGGTTGTAGCGGCCGATGACGGAGTAATGCCGCAGACCGTAGAGGCAATCAGCCATGCCAAAGCGGCTGGCGTTGAAATTATTGTGGCAATCAATAAGATAGATAAGCCAAGCGCAAATATTGAGCGTGTAAAACAGGAACTGGCAGAGCATGAACTGATTCCTGAGGATTGGGGCGGGAGCACAATTTTCGTACCGGTATCCGCGCACACGCACGAAGGGATTGACTCGCTGTTGGAAATGGTTTTATTGACGGCAGAGGTATGTGAACTGAAAGCAAATCCGGGGCGTAATGCGCGCGGGCTTGTGATTGAGGCTCAGCTTGATAAGGGACGCGGTTCTGTGGCAACGGTTTTGGTACAGAAAGGAACGCTGAAAGTAGGCCAGCCAATTGCCTGTGGAAGCTGTTACGGCAAGGTAAGGGCGATGATTGACGATAAAGGCAGACGGGTAAAAGAAGCAACGCCATCTACGCCTGTGGAAATATTAGGTTTGAATAACGTGCCGAATGCCGGGGAAATATTTGTATGTACGGATTCTGAGAAAGAGGCCAAGAGTTTTGCGGACACCTTTATCTCAGAAGGACGTGAACGGATGCTGGAAGACACAAAATCCAGGATGTCCCTGGATGATCTGTTTTCACAGATTCAGTCAGGAAATATCAAGGAATTGCCGATTATTGTCAAAGCAGATGTACAGGGTTCTGTAGAAGCAGTCAAGCAGAGCTTGATGAAACTGTCGGATGAGGAAGTTATGGTCAAGGTTATCCATGGCGGAGTTGGTGCCATCAATGAATCGGATGTCAGCCTTGCCTCTGCCTCTAACGCGATTATCATTGGATTCAATGTGCGCCCGGATGCGATGGCAAAAGCTACCGCAGAGCGCGAGGGCGTGGATATGCGGCTTTATAAGGTCATTTATAACGCCATTGAAGATGTACAGGCGGCAATGAAAGGAATGCTTGACCCGATATTTGAGGAGAAAGTACTTGGCCATGCAGAAATCCGCCAGATATTCAAAGCTTCCGGCGTAGGCAGCATTGCAGGTTCCTATGTATTGGATGGTACGTTCCAGAGAGGCTGCAAGGTGCGTATTTCCAGAGAGGGCGAGCAGATTTTTGAGGGCGACCTCGCCTCATTGAAGCGTTTTAAGGATGATGTGAAAGAAGTAAGGGCAGGCTATGAGTGCGGTCTTGTATTTGACGGCTTTAACGATATCCAGGAACTTGATATCGTGGAAGCATATACCATGGTAGAAGTGCCGCGTTAATGTCAGGAGCAGAGAAAGAGCAGGGCAGAATATGAGGAAAAACAGCATTAAGAATACGAGAATCAACGGTGAGGTGCTGCGTGAACTGAGCAGTATCATCCAGGGAGAAATTAAAGACCCTAGGATCAATCCGCTGACCTCTGTGGTATCCGTGGAGGTTGCACCGGATTTAAAAACATGCAAGGCGTATATCAGCGTGCTGGGGGATGAAAAGTCCCAGCAGGATACGATTGCAGGGTTAAAGAGCGCGGAAGGGTATATCCGCAGGAAGCTGGCTCAGAATATTAATTTAAGGAACACGCCGGAAATCCGTTTTATCTTGGATCAGTCCATTGAGTATGGCGTAAATATGTCAAAATTGATAGATGACGTAAACCGTCAGTGAGGAGCATTTGATATGAGAGATTTAGCATCTCAGCTGGCACAGGTAAAAACAGTCGCAATTGTAGGTCATGTCAGGCCTGATGGCGACTGTGTGGGTTCCTGTCTGGCAACTTATAATTATATTTCGGCCTGGTTTCCGCAGATTCAGGCGGATGTGTATCTGGAACCCATTCCCAATATTTTTAAATTCTTGAAAAATGCGGAGAAGATACAGAGTTCCTGCGACAGCGACCAGACATATGACTTGTGTATTGTACAGGATTGCGGGGATGTGGAACGGCTGGGCGCTGCTGTGAAATATTTTGAGACAGCAAAAAAAACAATCTGCATTGACCATCATGTGAGCAATGATAATTTTGCAGATGAAAATTATATTTTTCCGGATACCAGTTCCACTTCTGAATTGATTTTTCAATTGATTGAGGAGGAGAAGATTACGAAGGAGATTGCGGAATGCATTTATGTAGGCATGGTGCATGATACGGGGGTGTTCCAATATTCCAGTACTTCCGCAAGAACCATGAATGCGGCAGGCGTTCTGATGGAGAAAGGAATCAATTTCTCCCAAATTGTAGATGACACATTTTATACCAAGACTTTTGCACAGAACAAGATTTTGGGGCAGGCGCTGTTAAACAGCAGGCTTTATCAGGAAGGGGCAGTGATTGCCACTGCCATCAGCCAAGAGGAAATGGAACGTTTCCAGGTATTGCCCAAGCATTTAGATGGCATAGTCAGCCAGCTGCGGGTGACAAAGGGCGTGGAAGCGGCAATTTTCTTGTATGAGAATGACGATGGGACTTGGAAAGTGAGTATGCGTTCCAATGGAAAAGTAAATGTTGCAGATATTGCCATCAAGTTTAAAGGCGGCGGTCATGTAAGGGCTGCGGGCGCCACGATGGAGGGCGTGCCAGAAGATATTTTTGGCAGGATTTGCGAGGAAATTGAAAGGCAGCTTCATGATTAGCGGAATTATCAATGTATACAAAGAAAAGGGCTTTACCTCCCATGATGTGGTGGCAAAGCTGCGTGGAATTTTAAAACAGAAAAAAATAGGGCATACCGGAACCTTAGATCCAGATGCGGAGGGCGTGCTTCCTGTCTGCCTGGGCAAGGCGACAAAAGTCTGTGATTTGCTGACCGATAAAGATAAAGAGTACGAGGCAGTGTTGCTGCTGGGAAAGGAAACGGATACACAGGATATCTCGGGTAAGGTTCTTAAGGATTCCCCAGTATCGTGTGAGGAAGGGGACGTGCGGAAAATCATTGCAGGTTTTGTAGGGAGATATTCCCAGACTCCGCCCATGTATTCTGCCCTTAAAGTAAATGGCAGGAAACTCTGTGATTTGGCAAGGGAGGGGAAGGAAGTGGAGCGGGCGCCGCGGGATGTGCAGATATTTTCTATTGACATTTTAGACGTTGCCTTGCCAAGGGTGAGGATGCGCGTACATTGTTCTAAGGGCACGTATATACGCACCCTATGCCATGATATTGGGGGCGCGGCAGGCTGCGGCGGCTGTATGGAATCCCTGTTACGCACGCGTGTAGCAGATTTCAGGCTGCAGGATGCAAGGAAGCTTTCAGAGATAGAAGCGCTGGTTCAGGATGTCCGTGCCAGGGAGCCGCAGAAAGAACTTTCCAAGGAAGACATAGCGGATTTCGTGAAAGATACAGACAGCGTATTTAAGCAGTATCCATCTGTATCGGTGAAAGAAGGATTTTCTAAGCCATTGTATAATGGCAATCCCCTAAAACCGCAATGGCTGTTGGGGTGGCAGGATGGCTGCCAGGCAGATTTGGTGCGGGTCTATGACAGCAATCAGGCATTTGCAGGTATTTACCGCTGGGAGGGTGCGAGCAGGTGTATCCGGCCGGTGAAGGTTTTTATGGAATAAATTGTAGATAGGACAGAAGTTATGGAATACATAAGGCAGAGTATGACATTTGATATAGCTGGATCTTCGGTGCTTTCACTGGGGAAATTTGACGGCCTGCACCGTGGGCATGAGCTGCTGCTTCAGTACATGGCAAAGAAGAAGCAGGAAGAACCAGGGTTAAAGGCGGTTATCTTTACCTTCGATATCCCGCCAAGGGAGCGGGTACAGGACATACAGGCAAAGGTGCTTACGACGGGCGAAGAAAAGGAAATCCTCTTTGAAAAAGCAGGGATTGATTACGTGGTTGAATTTCCATTTACCAGGCAGGTTATGTGCATGGAGCCGGAGGAGTTCATTGATAAATTAGTCAATTCCTGCCACGTAAAATACATGGTTGTGGGGACGGATTTCCATTTTGGCTATCAGCGGCGCGGGGATTACCATATGCTGGAACTGCTGGCAAAGCAGTATGGATATGAGGTGGAAGTAGTAGATAAAATCCAGGAGGATGGCAGGGATATCAGCAGTACGTTCGTACGTGAAGAAATTATGAAAGGCAAGATTGAACATGCGAATCAATTGCTGGGCTATGAGTTCTTCGCAGAGGGGACAGTGCTTCATGGCAGACGAATGGGAAAAGAAATCCTGGGCATTCCCACTATCAACCTGATTCCGCCGGAGGACAAGCTGCTGCCGCCGTTTGGCGTCTATATCACAAAGACAAGCTGGCGGGGAATGGATTATCCAGGCATCACCAATGTCGGATGCAAGCCAACGGTGGAAGGCGATAACCCGATTGGCGTAGAGACACATCTCTTTGATGTGACGGAGGATTTGTATGGAGAGAAAGTCCGTGTCAGCTTTTTGAAACATGTGCGGAAAGAACAGAGGTTTCCATCCTTGGAAGCTTTAAGGGAACAGATGCAGCACGACATCGCGTGCGGCAGAGTTTATTTTAACATGGGAAAAGGAGTTCAGAAGAACTAAAGGGTGAATATCATGGAATTGATAGTGAATTTGTTAGGTGGCCTGGGATTGTTTTTGTTTGGCATGAATTTTATGAGCCAGGGTCTGCAGAAGGCGGCAGGAGCGAGACTCCGTTCTATTTTGGAAGCCATGACAAAGAATAAGATCATAGCAGTATTGTTTGGTGCATTGTTTACGGCAATCATCCAGTCTTCCGGCGCGACAACGGTTATGGTGGTAAGTTTTGTAAACACGGGGATCATGAGCCTGGCACAGTCCGTGGGGATTATCTTTGGCGCGAATATCGGAACAACCATTACTTCCCAGCTGGTAGCGTTTAACCTGACGGGGGTCGCGCCGTTTATCCTGTTCGTGGGCGCAGTGTTCGTAATGTTCGGCAAAAAGCCCATGCTCAAGAAAGTAGGCGAAGTGCTGTTGGGATTTGGCGCGCTGTTCATGGGAATCAGCCTGATGAAAGATGCCATGGCGGACCTCAAGGACTATCAGGCAGTGATGGATGTTCTGGGCAGTATGGATAACCCTATCGTGGGGATTTTATTTGGAACAGCGATAACGGTTGTCGTCCAGAGTTCTTCTGTGACAGTCAGCATCCTGCTTCTGATGGCAAGCCAGGGGCTGATAGATCTGCCGGTTTGTTTCTATGTAATTCTTGGCTGCAATATCGGTTCATGCACACCGGCGGTCCTGGCGAGCCTGGATGCCAAAAAAGATGCCAAGAGGGCTGCTTTAATCCATGTCATGTTCAATGTTCTGGGCATGGTGATTATTGGCATCCTGATGGCATTTGGCATGAAGTATTTTGAGGAATTTATTTTACGTGTCTCTGGTTCCGATGTCGGAAGATGCGTGGCAAACGCGGATACGTTCTTCAAGATTTTCCAGACGATTATTTTCCTGCCCTTATCTGCGCAGTTTGTGGCGATGACACGGCGTCTGATTCCAGGGGAAGATCAGGAGGAGAAAGAATATCAGCTTCTTTATATTGGAAAGCAGAATATTTTCTCACCTTCTACTGCAGTTGTGGAGACAACGCA
Source organism: uncultured Lachnospiraceae bacterium (assembly GCA_947565885.1). GTDB lineage: Bacteria > Bacillota > Clostridia > Lachnospirales > Lachnospiraceae > Petralouisia. The sequence continues at coordinate 12,704 of CANOHX010000014.1, read as the reverse complement.
GGAGATTGAGCGTATGGGCAAGATGGCGCGTGAGAATCTGAGCCTTGCCATGGAAGCTTTTTTTGATGGGGACCAGAAAAAAATCAACCGGGTCTATGAGGTGGAGAACCAGATTGATTTCCTCAGCAAAGAGATTACAGATTACCTTGTCAAAATCAACCAATTGCAGCTGCCAGTCGTGGATGCGCGGCGAATAGGCGCGCTCTTCCATGTGGTGAGCGATATTGAGCGCATTGGGGACCATGCAGAGAATATGGCAGATGCGGCAATCAAGAGCCATGAAGAAAACCTCAAGTTTACGAAAAAAGGAGAAAAGGAAATCCGGGAAATGCATCAGAAGACCATGATAATCCTTGAGAAATCAATGGAAATGTTTACTACGCTGGATAAGAAAAATGTACCGGATATCCTGGAACTGGAAAACAGTATTGACAGCATGGAGCGTGAGCTGCAGCAGAACCATGTCAAGCGTATGGCGAAAGGCAAGTGCCTGCCGATGACAGGAATCCTCTTTACTGATTTGGTGACAGGTCTGGAACGTGTGGCAGACCATGCTACGAACATAGCTTTCTCTATTCTGGAGGGGGATCCGGAAGGAGCGCTGCAGGGAAACTAAATATTACATAGATATTACAAAGGCTATTGACAACGTAACAACTCCTTGATATAATGGCAAAAAATGAAACAGTCTTATATCCGGGAGGTAAACAAATGAGAATACAATGGACAAAAATATTGATGGGATGTTTAGCTGGCGCGGCGGTGCTGGGCATGAGCCAGGTCACTGCAGAAGCGGCAACTCATAGCGCGGGCGTTTCCACATTGCTGAATGAATGTCTGGTAAGCGATGCAGAAGCTGTCAAGCTGGAGAACGGCGTTACCATGGCTTCTGAACCCAAGACAATATGCGGCTATACAAACCTGGGAATTGCCAGTGTAGAGAATCATTTAAATATACGGGAAGGAGCTGGTGAGGATACGGAATTGGTAGGCGCGCTTCCAGTGGATGCCGGCTGCGAAATCCTGTCGCAGGAAGGTGAATGGTATAAAATCGAATCCGGGAAAGTTACCGGATATGTGAAGGGAGAATTCCTGCTTACCGGTGAAGCGGCAGCGGCGAGGGCAGAGGAAGTCAAGTCTATCATGGCAACGTCAAATACCCAGACTTTGAATGCGAGGGTGGAGCCGAATACGGACTGCAGTATCTGGACTATGATTGCAGAGGGTGAATCTTTACATGTGATAGAAGACTTGGGTGAATGGCTCAAGGTTGATGTAGATGGAGACGAGTGTTACGTGGCGAGTGAATTTGTAGAAGTTTCCGAACAGCTTCCTAAAGCAATGACCATGACGGAGATTCGTTACGGCGAAGGCGTGTCCGACGTCCGTGTCGATATGGTACAATATGCATGCCAGTTTGTCGGTAACCGCTATGTATGGGGTGGGACAAGCCTTACGAACGGTGTGGACTGTTCTGGTTTCACGATGAAGATTTATGAGAAATATGGAATTTATCTGCCGCACTCATCCAGCGCACAGGCAGGTTGCGGCACAAGGGTTAATTCCTCAGATGCAAAGCCTGGCGATTTGTTCTTCTATGGCAGCGGCAGTGGAATCAACCATGTGGCCATGTATATTGGCAATGGGCAGGTTGTCCATGCAAGTTCTGCAAGGACTGGCATTAAGATTTCCAATGCATTTTACCGTACGCCAATTTGTGTGGTCAGATTAATTAATGATTAATTTCTTTACAAGCAAAAATCCATATGGTATAATCAATCCCGGCGAGTGTTTTTATGGCACTCGCCGGAAGCATGGAATAGCCCATATTCAGTAACCGGATACTCCGACCATTACTTGATATTTTAAGGGCACAGGAAAACAGTCCTTAGAAGCGGCCGTTTTGCATAGAAGCGGTAGGTTGGGCGATACTACTAATAATTAAGGAGGTTATCACAATGATAGCAAAGGAAAAGAAGCAGCAGATTATTGCAGATTATGCAAGGACGCCGGGAGATACCGGCTCACCGGAAGTTCAGGTTGCAATATTGACAGCAAGGATCCAGGAGTTGACAGAGCATTTAAAGGAACATCCCAAGGATCACCATTCCAGGCGCGGGCTTCTGAAGATGGTAGGTCAGAGACGTGGTCTGCTGGCTTATTTAAAGAAGATAGATATTGAGAGATATCGTAAGTTAATCGAGCGTTTAGGAATCAGAAAATAGTTTTTATGTTTGGAAATAGAGCGGTTCTCCGCTCTATTTTCTCAGAAGGAGAAAAATTATGTACAAACAGTTTACCATGGAATTGGCAGGGCGGACCCTGCGGATTGATATTGGCAGGGTGGCAGCCCAGGCAAATGGTGCGGCGTTTATGCATTATGGCGATACGGTTGTACTGTCTACAGCAACGGCTTCTGATAAGCCAAGGGAAGGGATAGATTTCTTTCCCTTGAGTGTGGAGTTTGAGGAAAAATTATATTCTGTAGGGAAGATACCAGGCGGATTTAACAAGCGGGAGGGGAAAGCTTCTGAAAATGCAGTCCTGACAGCGCGTGTCATAGACCGTCCGATGCGCCCTCTGTTTCCCAAAGACTACCGCAATGATGTGACATTGAATAACCTGGTTATGAGTGTGGATCCCCAGTGCCGCCCGGAATTGGTGGCAATGCTTGGTTCTGCGATTGCAACCAGCATTTCTGATATTCCGTTTGCAGGCCCATGCGCAACAACACAAGTGGGTATGGTTGACGGTGAATTTATCATCAATCCTTCGCAGGAACAGTGGAAGAACGGTGATCTGAATCTGACAGTGGCATCTACCAGTGAGAAAGTAATCATGATTGAGGCAGGCGCAAATGAGATTCCTGAGGCCCGGATGATTGAGGCTATTTACAAAGCGCATGAGGTCAATCAGGAGATTATTGCATTTATCAACCAGATTGTTGCGGAGGTTGGCAAACAAAAGCATGAATATACGAGCTGTGCCGTGCCGGAAGAACTGTTCGCGGCTATCCGTGAGCTGGTTCCGCCAGAGGAGATGGAGGAAGCAGTTTTCACGGATGAAAAACAGGTGCGCGAGGAGAATATACGGAAGATTACAGAGAAACTGGAAGAAGCGTTTGCAGAAAATGAGGAGTGGCTGGAGGTATTGGGAGAAGCAATTTACCAATATCAGAAGAAGACTGTGCGTAAGATGATCCTCAAAGACCATAAAAGGCCGGATGGACGAGCTATCGACCAGATTCGTCCTTTGGCGGCAGAAGTGGATATTATTCCCAGGGTGCATGGATCGGCAATGTTTACGCGTGGACAGACACAGATTTGCGATGTCGTGACCTTGGCTCCTTTATCTGAGGTTCAAAGAATTGACGGCTTGGATGAAAATGAAGTAAATAAGCGCTATATGCATCATTATAATTTCCCATCTTATTCGGTAGGGGAGACCAAGCCCAGCAGAGGACCGGGACGGCGTGAGATTGGACATGGCGCGCTGGCAGAGCGTGCGCTGATACCGGTACTTCCTTCTGAGGAGGAATTTCCATATGCAATCCGTGCCGTGTCTGAGACATTTGAATCGAACGGCTCCACATCTATGGCATCGACATGTGCTTCCTGTATGTCCCTCATGGCTGCAGGCGTTCCGATTAAGAAGATGGTTGCCGGAATTTCCTGCGGTTTGGTGACTGGTGATACGGACGATGATTACCTTGTGCTTACAGATATCCAGGGCTTAGAAGATTTCTTTGGCGATATGGATTTCAAGGTGACTGGTACGCATGACGGCATCACGGCAATCCAGATGGACATCAAAATCCATGGACTGACCAGGCCGATCGTTGAGGAAGCCATTCGACGGACAAGGGAAGCCAGGTTATATATCATGGATGAAGTAATGTCAAAGGCGATTGCAGAACCGAGGAAAGAAGTAGGTGAGCTTGCGCCCAAGATTATTCAGATTCAGATTGACCCGGCGAAGATTGGCGATGTGGTCGGACAGAGAGGAAAGACGATCAATGCCATCATAGAGCAGACCGGCGTGAAGATTGACATCAGTGATGAAGGAGCGGTATCTGTCTGCGGTACGGACAGGAAGATGATGGACAAGGCTGTTGAGCTGATTGAAATCATCACGACTGATTTTGAGGCAGGACAGATATTTGTCGGCAAGGTTATCAGCATTAAAGAATTTGGGGCATTTCTTGAATTTGCTCCTGGCAAAGAGGGAATGGTGCACATTTCCAAGATTTCCAGGCAGCGCATTAACCGGGTAGAGGATGAGCTTACTTTGGGCGACATGGTTAAGGTTGTGTGTCTGGGCAAGGACAAAATGGGAAGAATCAGCTTCTCCATCAAGGATGTGCCTAAGGAACAAAAATAAATATGCATTTCTAGGGTGGGGCCAAAGCTTCACCCTTTTTATGCCTTATGACAAGTACCCTGCATATATTAACAAAAAAGGAAAAAGAGATTCTTATGGACAGGGTCAGACAGATTATAAATGCGGAGGCGGCATACAGGAGGGGCTATTTTGGAGAAAATATTGGTGTGGCAGTCCTTGATACAGGGATATTCCCACATGCCGATTTTGGACATCGCATTGCATTTTATAAGGATTATGTCAGTGGCAGACAGCGGGTCTATGACGATAATGGGCATGGAACCCATATTGCCGGGATTATCGGCGGCAATGGTATGTGTTCCAATGGAAAATTTATGGGTATTGCCCCGAACTGCCATTTTATCATATTAAAAATTTTAGACAGAAAAGGGAACGGCAACACAGAAAATGTGGTACAGGCAATCGAATGGCTGGTGCGCCGCAAGGAAGAATACGGCGTAAGAATTGTCAACATTTCTATTGGCATGGTATTGCAGGCGGAGAGCAGGGAGCGTATCCGGCTGCTGAAAGCGGTGGAGTATGCGTGGGACCACAATCTTGTCGTTGTAGCGGCAGCTGGAAACAATGGTCCTGGAAAGAACAGTATTACAGTTCCGGGAATCAGCCGTAAAGTCATTACCGTAGGCTGTTTTGATGATACGAAAGAGCGGATTGGCAGGTCTTTGCTGAAACCGGAATATTCTGGGCAGGGCCCTACGGACCACTGTATTGTCAAACCAGAGCTGGTGGTTCCGGGGACAAATGTGACAAGCTGTGCCAACCAACCAGGAACATATACAAGAAAAAGCGGAACTTCCATGGCAGCCCCGATGGTCAGCGGCAGCATAGCGCTCTTGCTCAGCAAATACCCCTACCTGTCTCCGGCTGAAGTAAAGCTGAGGATGTACCAGAGAAGATTGGATTTGGGGCTTCCCCAGTCAAAACAGGGGTGGGGGATGGTAGATATCGGCAGGTTATTGGCTTAGGTTTCCTATCGGTTTCAATGAAGTTGATAGTTATATACGAGAGGATGAAGAATATGAAAAAGGTTAAGAAATTTTTGTTGGGAAGGGCAACGATTGTCGGATTGGCAATTCTGCTGCAGTTATTTTGGATATGGTCGTTTCTGCAGGGATTCCTCATCCGCTATTCTTTTGTCAACACATTAATTGATATCATAGCGATATTTGTTGTGCTTGTCATTGTGAATAAAAAAAGCAATCCATCTCATATCATTGCCTGGTCTGTAGTGATTTTGACACTTCCGTTGATGGGGCTTGTAGTCTATGTGATTTTCGGACGTCCAGGCCTGGTCCGTCCTACACGTAAACGGATGGAGGCAATCAATGGGCAGCTTGAGCAGGAGTTCCCCCAAAATGAAGAGATATTAATGAAGCTGCGCCAGGAGGACAAGGAAGTCTACAGACAGTCCAAATATGTCAGGGATTGGGCGCATTTTCCGGTTTATGAGAATACGGCAACCACATATTATAAAAAGGGGGAAGAAATGTTTCCCGCTATGCTTGAGGCGCTGGAGAGCGCAGAGCATTTTATCTTCATGGAATTTTTTATCGTGGAGGATGGAGCGATGTTTGGCAAAATCCGGGATGTTTTGCAGAGAAAGGCAGCGGCGGGCGTAGATGTGCGCTTTATCTATGATGATTTTGGCTGTGTGACCACCCTTCCCTCGAAATATTACCAGACTTTGCAGGAACTGGGCATCAAATGCGTGCGTTTTAATCCCTTATATCCTCTGATGTCAGTGCTTATGAATAACCGTGACCACCGGAAGATTCTGGTAGTAGATGGTAAAATTGGGTTTACCGGGGGAATTAATCTGGCAGATGAGTATATCAATGAGGTGGAGCGTTTTGGCTATTGGAAGGATACGGGGCTTCGCCTGGAAGGGGAAGCTGTCTGGAGCTTTACCGTCATGTTTTTAGAAATGTGGTGCTACATCACCCGCACGATGGAGCCGGATTTGTCACAGTTTTGCCCGGGAAGATACAAGACCGCGCCGTTTGCCAGCGACGGCTATGTGCAGCCTTATGCGGACAGCCCGCTGGATTCTGAGACTACAGGGGAAAATATTTATATGAATATGATAAACCGTGCCAGGGATTATGTGTATATTTTCACGCCATACCTGATACCGGACAATGTGATGATAAAAGCGCTGCAGAATGCGGCGAAAAGCGGTGTGGACGTACGCATTATCATGCCGGGGATACCTGATAAAAAGATTGTCTTCTGGGTGAGCCAGTCTTATTATGAGCCGCTGATTGAATGCGGCGTAAAAATTTATCAGTACACCCCTGGGTTTCTCCATGCAAAATGCTTTGTGAGCGATGATATTGTGGCGACTGTGGGCAGCATCAATATGGATTACCGCAGCCTGTACCTCCATTTTGAATGCGGCGTCTGGATGTACCAATCCTCAGCAATACGGAAAGTGAAGGAGGATATGCTGCAGACCATGGCAGAATCCGAAGAAATTAATATGGAATTCTGTCGTAAACGCCCGGCAGCTATCCGTCCTTTCCTTGGCGTGGTGCGCCTGTTTGCACCGCTTATGTAAGTAACAATTCACCCAGTGTTTTCAGGAAGTAATCTTTGAACAATGCTTTCCGTACATCTTCATCGAACAGTACCTTGACGGAGCCGATTTCTTTGCCGTTTAGTTTATAGACGAGCCTGCCGGCAACTGCCCCTTTCGTGATGGGGGCAGCGGCAGAGTCCGGCAGTTCCAGTTCTTTCGTAATCTGAGAAAAGTCTGCCCCGGTCACATCCATGTAGGAAAAATCAGAATCATAGGTCAATGCAGCCTGCTCCTCAACCCCGCCTTGTATGGTAAGTTTGGGGAGCTGTTCTTTTTCCGTATCCGTATAGACCTGGCATTTCCCAAAACCATAGTTGAGCAGAGTGGTAGCGTCAGTAAAACGGATTTTATGGTCCGGCGCGCCCATGACAACGGCAATCAGCTTTAGGCCGTCTTTCTCGGCGGTAGCAGAGACGCAGTATTTGGCATCATCGGTAGAACCGGTTTTCAGTCCCGTAGCGTATGGGTATTGCTTAATCAGCTTGTTTGTGTTAGCTAACCCGAATTCAGAGGAACCGCGTTTGGTCACATGTGTAATATTTTCCATCCAGATGGTACAGTAATCGTGAATTTGCGGGTATCGGTTGATTAGTTCCCGCGACATCAGCGCAACATCTTTGGCTGTGGTCATATGCCCTTCTACATCCAGCCCGCAGCAGTTGATAAAGGTGGTGTTGTTCATGCCGAGGTCTTTAGCTCGCTGGTTCATGTGCGCAACAAATTCCTGTTCACTGCCGTAAATGTGTTCTGCCATGGCAACACATGTGGCATATCGAAAAGGGAGATGCTTTTTAAGTACACTATTTACTAATTCGCCAAAAAATGATATGATGGTAAACGGAAATTTAGGTTACGGAAAGGATGTCTATCAATTATGAGACAATTAATGTTAGGTAATCAGGCATTTGCAAGAGGACTGTATGAGGCAGGATGTTCGTTTGTATCGAGTTATCCAGGTACGCCGAGTACAGAAGTTACGGAGGAAGCCTCCAAGTATAAGGAAATATACTGTGAGTGGGCTCCCAATGAGAAAGTGGCTATGGAGGCAGCGTTTGGCGCTTCCCTGGCAGGCAAGAGAAGTTTTTGCGGAATGAAGCATGTGGGATTGAATGTTGCGGCAGACCCCTTGTTCACCTGTTCTTACACAGGCGTGAATGCGGGCATGGTCATCTGCGTGGCGGATGATGCAGGGATGCATTCCTCACAGAATGAGCAGGATTCCCGCCACTATGCGGCAGCGGCGAAAGTACCGATGCTAGAGCCTTCCGATTCTGCGGAGGCGTGTGAGTTTGTGAAAAAGGCGTATGACCTTTCAGAAGAATACGATACGCCTGTCATTGTCAAGATGTGTACAAGAGTTGCGCATTCCCAGAGTATTGTTGAGACAGGCGCAAGGCAAGAGGGCAGGGAGCTTCCATATGAGAAGAACATTGCCAAATATGTGATGATGCCGGTCAATGCAGTCCGCCGCCATCCAGTTGTGGAGGAGCGTACGAGGAAACTGGCGGAGTATGCCAATAATTGTGGATTCAACCGTGTGGAAATGGGGGATACAAAGTTAGGAATCATTACTTCTTCCACAAGTTACCAGTATGTGAAGGAGGTATTTGGTGACCAGGCGAGCATCTTAAAGCTTGGCATGATTTATCCGCTGCCAGAGCAATTGATTCTTGATTTTGCAGCGAAAGTGGACAAACTTGCAATCGTGGAAGAGTTAGATCCGGTGATTGAAGACCATTGTAAAAAATTAGGGCTGTCTGTGACTGGCAAGGAGGCGCTTCCTTTAGAGGGAGAGTATTCACAGAATCTGATTGCAGAGAAATTAGGAAAGGAAGTGCCAGGCTTTAAGAGCCTTGGTGAAAACCTGCCCGGACGTCCGCCCGTGATGTGTGCCGGCTGTCCGCACAGAGGGCTGTTCTACATATTATCCAAAAATAAATGTACAGTACTCGGGGACATCGGCTGTTATACTCTGGGTGCGGTAGCGCCGCTTAGCGCAATGGAGATGACGCTGTGCATGGGGGCCTCCATCAGTTCCATCCATGGCTTTAATAAGGCTTTGGGAAAAGAGAGCGAGGGAAAGACTGTGGCGGTCATTGGCGATTCTACATTTATGCATTCCGGCATGACCGGGCTTGCCAACATCGCATATAACCAGAGCAATTCCACGGTGATTATTTTGGACAATTCCATCACTGGCATGACCGGGCATCAGCAGAACCCGACAACTGGTTACAATATCAAAGGAGACCCGGCGGGCAAGATAGATTTGGAGAGCCTTTGCCGCGCCATGGGATTTGGGCGCGTTTGTGTCATTGACCCCTATGACCTGGAAGAATGCGACCGGGTCATCAAGGAGGAGCTTGCAGCGGACGAGCCGTCTGTGATTATCAGCAGACGTCCCTGTGCTTTGCTCAAATATGTAAAACACCAGCCGCCAATCCGTGCGCTGGAGGATAAATGCGTGGGCTGCAAATCATGCATGCGCCTTGGCTGTCCGGCAATCAGCATGAAAGGCAATAAAGCAGTCATTGACAATACGCTCTGCGTGGGCTGCGGTGTCTGCGAGCAGCTATGTAAGTTTGATGCGTTACAGCCAGGGGAGGTGCAGAAATGACGAAGAATATTATGATTGTAGGCGTAGGAGGCCAAGGTTCCCTGCTTGCGAGTAAATTGTTAGGGCATCTGCTTCTTTCTGAGGGGTATGATGTGAAAGTTTCCGAAGTGCATGGCATGAGCCAGCGCGGCGGGAGCGTTGTCACTTATGTAAGGTTTGGAGAGAAAGTATATTCCCCGATTATAGATAAAGGGGAAGCAGATTTTATTGTCTCCTTTGAGAAATTGGAGGCGGCGCGATATGTGGAATATCTCAAAGAGGGAGGCAGGATTGTCGTGAATACGCAGGAAATCGACCCTATGCCGGTGATTACCGGGGCGGCCTCCTATCCTGAAAACCTGATTGAGAAAATGCGGGCTTTGGGTATCCAGGTAGATGATATGGACTGCTTGTCGCTTGCTGAGGAGGCTGGTTCCGCCAAGGCAGTGAATATTGTGCTGATGGGACGTTTATCCAAATATTTTGACATTCCGATTGAGAAATGGCAGAAAGCAATCGAAGCATGCGTTCCTGCTAAATTTGCCGAAATGAATCAAAAAGCGTTCCTTCTCGGGCGTGGAGAATAAAAAGAACTGTCTGCTGCGAATTTTGGAGCGGGCAATATACAAAAATAGGAATGGAGACGGAAATGAAAAATTATTACCAACCAGAAATTGAAACGATGCCATTGGAAGAACTGCAGGAACTCCAGAGCGAGAGGCTGGTAAAGCAGGTCCAGTATGTCTATAAAAATGTTAAGTTTTATCATGATAAGATGGATAAGGCGGGCGTGAAGCCTTCCGATATCAAAGGGATTGATGATTTGCACAAGCTGCCTTTTATCACCAAAGACGACCTTCGTGACCAATACCCTTATGGGCTTTTGGGCGTACCGCTCAGTGAGTGTGTACGCATCCAGTCCACCAGCGGAACGACTGGGCGGCGCGTGGTTGCATTCTATACCCAGGAGGATCTTGATGTCTGGGAGGAATGCTGCGCGCGGGCAATTGTCGCAGCAGGCGGAACGAAAGAGGATGTCTGCCATGTCTGCTATGGATATGGGCTTTTTACGGGAGGTCCAGGCTTAAATGGCGGTTCCCACAAGGTAGGCTGCCTGACATTGCCCATGTCTTCGGGAAATACAGAGAGGCAATTACAGTTCATGACAGATTTAGGCTCGACAATTCTCTGCTGTACGCCGTCTTATGCCGCAAACCTTGGCGAGGCTGTAAATGAAAGAGGGCTGAAAGATAAAATTCATTTAAAAGCCGGTATTTTCGGCGCTGAGCCTTGGACGGAGCAGATGCGCCGCAGTATCGAACAGTCTCTTGGCATCAAGGCATATGACATTTATGGGCTGACAGAAATATCCGGACCCGGCGTGTCCTTTGAATGCGAGGAACAGGCAGGTATGCATGTGCAGGAGGATCATTTTATTGCTGAGATTATCAACCCTGGGACTGGTGAAGTCCTTCCTGAAGGTGAAGTTGGGGAACTGGTATTTACCTGTATTACGAAGAAAGCGTTCCCGCTCCTGCGTTACCGCACGCGCGATTTGTGCCGCCTCACCAGAAAGCGTTGTTCCTGCGGGCGTACACATGTACGCATGATGAAACCGAAAGGAAGAAGCGACGACATGATGGTTGTCAAGGGAGTCAACGTATGGCCATCCCAGATTGAGGCAGTTCTTTTGAATCAGGGCTATCAGGCAAATTACCAGATTGTTGTTGACCGAATCGGCAATAATGATACGATGGAAGTCCAGGTTGAATTGACGCCGGAGATGGAAAAGAACAGCAGCCTGACAATACCGGAGCGTGAGAAGAAGATTGTCAGCGGTCTGAAATCCATGCTTGGCATTAAGGCTGACGTTAAGGTCGTAGAACATAAGAGCATTGCGAGAAGTGAGGGCAAGGCTGTCCGTGTCATTGATAAGAGACATCTGTATCAGTAAGGAAAATAAAGGAAAGGAAGTAACAGATTATGCCGGTAACAGATTTACTGGAGAGAAATCATAAACTATACAGTGACGAAGTGGCTTTGGTTGAACTGAATCCGCTTGTGACCGATACACGCAAAACCACCTGGAAAGAATATAACCTTGTTCAGCAGACATCCTCACAGCCATACCGCAGGGAAATAACCTGGAGTATTTTTGACGAGAAAGCGAACCGTGTGGCAAATATGCTGATTAGCCGTGGCATACAAAAGGGCGACCGTGTGGCAATCCTCATGTTCAACTGTCTGGAATGGCTGCCGATTTACTTTGGAATCCTAAAGACGGGGGCGATTGCCGTGCCTTTTAACTTCCGTTTTTCTGCGGAAGAGATTCAGTACTGTGCAGATTTGGCGGAGGTCCATGTCCTGTTCTTCGGCTCAGAGTTTATCGGGCGTATTGAATCCATTGAGGAGAATCTGAGCAAGGGACGGCTGCTTATCTATGTCGGGGATGGCTGCCCGACATTTGCGGAGGGATACCGTGAATTGGTGGCAGACTGCTCAAGCCAGGCGCCGCTTGTCCGTTTGGAAGATGAAGATGATGCTGCCATTTATTTCTCATCAGGGACGACAGGGTTTCCCAAAGCGATTTTACATAACCATGAGAGCCTTATGCAGGCGGCGCAAATGGAGCAGAAGCATCACCTGACTGACCGGGATGATGTATTTCTTTGCATTCCCCCGCTCTACCATACAGGTGCGAAATTCCATTGGATGGGCAGTCTCTGTGCGGGGAGCAAGGCAGTGCTCTTAAAAGGGACAACGCCAGAGATTATTCTCGATGCGGTGTCCAAGGAGCATTGTACGATTGTATGGCTGTTAGTCCCCTGGGCGCAGGATATTTTGAGCGCTCTTGATCGGGGCGACGTTAAACTGGAGGATTATGACCTCAGTCAGTGGCGGCTTATGCATATTGGAGCGCAGCCAGTGCCGCAATCGTTGATTAAGCACTGGAAACAGTATTTTCCCAATCATATGTACGATACAAATTATGGACTGTCTGAATCGACAGGTCCGGGCTGCGTACATCTTGGCATTGAGAATATCCATAAAGTAGGCGCCATCGGTGTCCCCGGTTAGATCGGAAGAGCGTCGTGTAGGGAAAGAGTGTAGATCTCGGTGGTCGCCGTA
>CANOHX010000013.1 GCA_947565885.1 uncultured Lachnospiraceae bacterium | reverse complement strand
ATCCTTAAAACTTACGGTTACAGAGCCTGGATTGCACTGCTTGCAAGAGGAGATTGATAAGCTGCGCCATGCCAAGACGGAGGGAAAAGGCTGGCTGATGGAACTGGAAGCGAAAGAGCGGGAGCGCACGGGTATCAAAAATCTGCGCATCAAATACAATAAAGTATTCGGTTATTATCTGGAAGTGACAAATTCTTACCGCGATATGGTTCCCGATGACTACATCCGTAAGCAGACATTGACCAATGCCGAGCGTTACATTACCGCAGACTTAAAGGAACTGGAAGATATCATTCTGGGCGCAGAGGACAAGCTGGTGGCGTTAGAATACGAAATATTCCAGGATATTCGCAACAAAATTGCCGGGGAGGTGCTGCGCATCCAGAGGACGGCAAAGGCTGTGGCAGGCATTGATGTGCTGTCTGCCCTTGCGCTGGTGGCGGAGCGCGGCAATTACTGCCGTCCTTCCATCAACGAAAAAGGCGTGATTGACATTAAAAATGGACGCCATCCGGTGGTGGAGAAAATGATAAACAACGATATGTTCATTGCCAACGACACATATCTGGACAATAAGAAGCAGCGGATTTCCATTATCACCGGACCGAACATGGCCGGCAAATCCACGTATATGCGCCAGACGGCGCTGATTGTGCTGATGGCGCAGATTGGCAGCTTTGTGCCGGCGGAGAGCGCCAAAATAGGCATTGTGGACCGCATTTTCACAAGGGTCGGCGCTTCCGATGATTTGGCAAGCGGGCAGAGCACGTTCATGGTAGAGATGACCGAGGTTGCCAATATTTTAAGAAACGCCACCAGCAACAGCCTGTTGGTGCTTGACGAGATTGGACGCGGAACGAGCACATTTGACGGCCTGAGCATAGCCTGGGCGGTTGTGGAACATATCAGCAATCCCAAATTGCTGGGGGCAAAGACCTTGTTTGCCACCCACTACCATGAGCTTACGGAGTTGGAGGGGAAGCTTGACAATGTCAATAATTACTGCATAGCCGTTAAGGAAAAAGGAGACGACATCGTATTTCTGCGCAAGATTGTCCCCGGCGGCGCTGATAAGAGTTACGGCATACAGGTGGCAAAGATTGCAGGCGTGCCAGACACTGTGATTGCGCGTGCCAAAGTGATTGCCGAAGAACTTTCGGCGCATGATATTGCGGAGTTTACCGGGCGGATTACGGTGGAAGGAAAGCCAGCCAAGAAAAACAGTAAGAAACTCGATGAAGTGGATTTGACGCAGATGTCGTTATTTGATACAGTAAAAGATGATGATATCATCCAGGAACTGCAAGAATTGGATTTGAGCAATTTAACCCCGATAGACGCCCTCAATAAATTATACCAGCTGCAGAATAAGATTAAAAACCGCTGGTAGGGAGAGAATACGAAAAAATGATATTATGGGACTGAAAATTTAAGGGGATGGCATTTCTGCAATGCTTTCCGATGAATAGAAAAGGATTTTCCTATGGACAGAATGGATTTTATTGATGAACAAGACAAGTTTGTTAATACGCATCAGGCAGTAACCCTCTATCATGGCTCTAAGTCTGGAATCCATGGTTCGATTGCTCCGAACAGTCGGGTACATTGTGATTTCGGAAAAGGTTTTTATATGGGTACTGACCGTGCGCAGTCGCTCACTCTAATTTGCAATTATCCTAACTCTAAAATCTACACGTTGAGTGTTGATTTATGGGGACTTAAACTTCTGGATATAGAAGTTGGACTGGAATGGGCATTGCTGGTGGCATATAACCGTGGTAAAATGGAAGCTATAAAAGATTCAGGAATTTATGCTTATTTTCATCATTTAAGCGAAGGTTACGATATGATAAAAGGTTATATTGCGAATGACAGGATGTTTGTTGTACTAGATCGCTTTTTTCGTGGACAGATTACAGATATAGCCCTTATTCGCAGCCTTTCAGCCCTTAAACTTGGAAAACAATTCGTTGCTGTGACGGAAAAAGCCTGTAATGCAATAAAAATTGTTAAGGAACAGGAACTTTCCGATGAAGACAGAAAAAGGCTAAGGGTGGAAAACAGATGGAACCGTGCGGAAGGAATTTCTTTGGCTGATGAAATCTGTCGGAAATGCCGGAGGGAAGGACAGTTTTTTGATGAAATATTAGAGGCAGGTGAATTTTATCATGGATTTAAGGAGTGAGGAACTTCAGCTCTGTGATATACAGGGCAGGTTATTTGAACTATCATTGAAAAATGGCTATGACAGCCCTATATTTGCAGAAACATTTATGAACAGCCGGGCTGCCAGTGCCCTTGACGATATTTACGATCGTCTGCAGTGGGCTGGCGAAGAGTATATTCTTGAGGAACTCAATGAGGAAGCTGCCGGACTTAAAAAGGCAGGGGAAACATATTTTATAGAGGCAATGTATTGGATGGGATATATCTACCGTTATTGGCATTATTATACTGCCGAGAACAGCAAGGAAATATATAAAATTGCCGATGCGCGGACAATGAATGACTGCTGGCTTGGTTTCCATACGCTGTCGCCGGAAATGGCTATTGACGATTTAAAAGAGATTTACCGGCAGAAACATGAGAAAATATAACTCCAAAACAGAATAACCAAATGAAGGAGGAATCTATGTCGATAGCACATGCACAATGGGAAACAGAACAACACATGTATACCGAGGATGATTATTACCGTATCCCAGAGAAATTCCGTGCGGAACTGATTGATGGGAAAATATATTATCAGGCGGCTCCGAGCAGGATTCATCAAAAAATATTATCATTCCTGCATGCCCTTATCTATAACTATATTAAGGGAAAAGGCGGTTCCTGTGAAGTCTATCCCGCCCCATTTGCCGTAAAGCTCTTCAATGACAAAAAGACCATTGTAGAACCGGACATAAGCGTTATCTGCGATTCGGATAAGCTTACGGACAAGGGGTGCAGCGGCGCGCCGGACTGGGTGGTTGAAATCATATCGCAAAGCAATCCGGGAAATGATTACGTCCGCAAACTGAATCTGTATGCAGATGCAGGGGTGCGGGAATATTGGATTGTAGACCCCTATGGCAAGACCGTATCTGTCTATGATTTGGCATCAGGGACATTCCGTGCGGTGGAATATTCTTTTGAAGACGAAATAAAGGTTATGATATTTGAGGGCTTATCAATCACATTTTTGGAATTTGCTAAGAACAGTCAAGGGTGATGAGATTTTAATGTTTTGTATTTTATAATTGATGCTATCCAAAGGTCTGCTGTCGAAGTTATCTCCGTACCAAAAGGTCTTGCTGCCAAAGGCAGCAAAGACATCTTGCACAAAAAGTGATTGGAAAGCTAGCTTTCCATAGCACTTTTATGTGCAAAGTGTTCACATCACAATGTGATGTGAACCTTTTGGTACGAAAGCAAATTTGAACACACAAACCTAATGGTGTGAAAATAGGCTTAATACAGACCTTTGATACCCAAATTACCTATTTACAAAATGCAGAATCACCATATAAGGAGCACATATGCCAAATATTCAGGTTTTAGACCAGCAGACAATTGACAAGATTGCAGCCGGGGAGGTCGTTGAACGTCCGTCCTCTGTAGTGAAAGAGTTAGTGGAGAATGCCATCGATGCACAGGCAAGCGCAGTCACAGTGGAAATCAAGGAGGGCGGTATTTCTTTTATCCGCATCACGGATAATGGCTGCGGTATTGAAAAAGAACAGGTCCCCCTCGCTTTCCTGCGCCATTCTACAAGTAAAATTAAGAGTGTGGAGGATCTTTTTACGGTCTCCTCGTTAGGATTCCGCGGCGAAGCGCTGTCCAGCATCGCTGCCGTTTCCCAGGTGGAGCTGATAACGAAAACGCCCAAGGAAATGAGCGGCGTACGCTATGTCATTGAGGGCGGGAAGGAGCAGTCGTCAGAAGAGATTGGCGCGCCGGAAGGAACGACATTTCTGGTGAGGAATCTATTCTATAATACCCCTGCAAGAAGGAAATTTTTAAAGGCACCGCAGACTGAAGCTGGATATATCGGCAGCCTTATGGAGAAACTTGCATTGTCCCACCCGGAAATTTCCTTTAAATTCATTGCCAACAACCAGCTCAAGCTCCATACCTCAGGCAACTCTAATCTCAAGGAGATTATCTACCATATTCATGGAAAGGAAATTGCTGGCAATCTTTTAGAAGTTCATGGAGAAAACGAGCTGTTTTCTGTCAGCGGCTTTATTGGTAAGCCGCTGATTTCCAGGGGAAACCGCAATTATGAGAACTATTTTATCAATGGCAGGTATATTAAGAGCGCGCTTATTGCCAAAAGCATTGAGGAAGGCTATAAGTCTTTTGTCATGCAGCACAAATACCCATATACCGTACTGCACATTTCCGTCAAAGGGGAACTGCTGGACGTCAATGTCCACCCCACGAAGATGGAACTGCGTTTTTCTAATGGGGAGGCGGTCTATCAGTTTCTCACAGATTTGGTGAAGCAGACAATCAACCAGAGTGAATTGGTCTATCAGGCAAGTTTGGAAGATGAGAGGGCAGCCAAAAAGAAACAGGAACTGCAGAAAAAAGAATACTTAAAATCCGGCAGGAACGCGCCGGAACCTTTTGAAACGAAACGTTTACAGGCAGTGAAAGAAGAAATCCGTAAAGACAGCCCATACGAAAAGAAATATGAAAAATATCCGCAGGGAACAAAGATACAGCAGCCCTCAACTGAATTTACGGCAGGAACAGACGCACGGCAGCCAGCAACTGCATTTACGGCAGGGACAGACGTACGGCAGCCAGCAACTGCATTTACGGCAGAAACAGACGCACGGCAGCCAGCAGCTGCATTTACGGAAATAACGTTCCCACATCAATCGGAGAAAGCAAATATAACGGGGAAACAGCCAGATTTAGCAGCCGAAACGGCGGATTATGGCATTTCGCCGGAGAAGATGGGCGAACAGCCAAACACAGCATATCATGTATCCGAAAGTGCAGGGCAATCCGAAACCGCTCAGAAAGAGGTGGCTGATGATAGGCAAAGCAGTGACTGCCGTCAAGAAGAATTTCCACAGGTTACACGCCGGCTCCTTGACATTTCCTCCCAGCAAGAACATCAGATTATCGGGCAGCTTTTTGATACATACTGGTTAGTGGAGTTTGACAGCCAGCTCTATATCATCGACCAGCATGCCGCGCATGAGAAAGTATTGTATGAGCGCACAATGAAATCTATGGATGATAAGGAGTACACGTCCCAGGCAATTTATCCTCCGATTCTAGTGACTTTGAATATGCAGGAGGAAGAACTGCTAAAGAAGTATATGGAATATTTTGAGAAACTTGGGTTTGTGCTCGAACATTTTGGCGGCAGGGAATATTCTGTGACGTCTGTGCCTGCAAATCTGTTTGGGATTAAGGGAAAGGAACTGTTAGTAGAAATGTTGGATAGCCTGTCTCAGTTTCATGGCAGGGAAACCCCGCAGATAATTACGGAAAAGATTGCTTCCATGTCCTGCAAAGCAGCAGTCAAGGGCAATCAGAAATTGTCCAGGCAGGAAGTGGAGGCTTTGATTGCAGAACTGCTTACGCTGGAGAATCCTTATCATTGTCCGCATGGAAGGCCGACCATCATTTCGATGACGAAATATGAACTGGAAAAGAAATTTAAGCGGGTGTTATGATGAAAAAACCTTTGATAATTTTGACTGGTCCCACGGCAGTGGGCAAGACGGAACTCTCCATCCGCCTGGCACGGCTGGTAAAGGGTTCTGTCATCTCGGCGGACTCTATGCAGGTGTACCGCCATATGGACATCGGCTCCGCCAAAATCACAAAAGAGGAAATGCAGGAAATCCCGCATTATCTTATTGATGAATTTGAGCCGGAGGAAGAATTTCATGTCGTCCGTTTTCAGGAATATGCCAAGCGGTACATGGAGGAAATCTATGCACAGGGCAGGATTCCCATTATTGTTGGCGGCACCGGCTTCTATATCCAGGCACTCTTATATAATATTGATTTCACAAAAGAGCAGGAAAATAAGGAATACCGGGCATACCTAGAAAAGCTTGCCCAGGAGCAGGGCGGGCATATTCTGCATGAGATGCTGAAAGAAGCAGATCCCGAGGCAGCTAAGCAGATTCATGCGCATAACCATAAACGCATTATACGCGCGCTGGAATTCCATCATTTTTCCGGTCAGAAAATCTCTGCCCATAATGAAGCAGAACGCCAAAAAGAATCCCCTTATCGCTTTGCTTACTTTGTCCTCAATGATGACAGGGCGAAGCTCTATGAGAGGATTAATAGACGTGTGGAACAGATGATGGAAGACGGACTCGTGCAGGAGGTCAAAAACCTGCAGGAACGTGGCTGCAACCGCGCGATGGTGTCCATGCAGGGGCTTGGCTATAAAGAAATCCTTGCCTGCCTGGAAGGAGAACTGCCCATAGAGGAAGCTGTCTGCCGTATCAAGCGCGATACCCGTCATTTTGCCAAGCGGCAGCTGACCTGGTTTCGCCGTGAGCGGGACGTGGTTTGGGTGGACAAGCAGGAGTTTTCGTACGATAATGATAAGATTTTAATATATATGCAGGAAATTCTGAAAGAAAAAGGCATCCTATAAGAAAGCGGGAAAGGAAATTACACATGAAAGAAATTTATCAGGAACTTGGAATTGGTGAAAAGGTCTTTGCTTACGGCGCGAAATTTGAAGAAAAATTAAAAGAGCGTTTTGCCAAGATTGACGAAACGGCGGAATACAACCAGTTAAAGGTAATCAAATCATTGCAGAAACACAGGGTCAGTGCAGAATGTTTTATGGGAAGCAGCGGATATGGGTATAATGATTTAGGAAGGGATACCCTGGAGGATGTGTACGCTTCCTGTTTTCGGGGAGAAGCGGCGCTTGTGCGCCCACAGATTACTTGCGGAACCCATGCACTGGCATTAGCGCTGATGTCAAATCTGCGTCCAGGAGATGAACTCCTATCGCCTGTGGGCAAACCATATGATACCCTGGAGGAGGTTATCGGTATCCGTCCGTCGAAAGGTTCTCTCGCCGAGTATGGTGTTACTTACCGACAGGCTGACCTCTTAGAGGACGGCAGTTTTGACTTTGAGAATATCAGAAAAGCAATCAACGATAAGACAAAACTGGTCACTATCCAGCGTTCCAAGGGATACCAGACAAGGCCGACGCTTTCCGTGGCGCGAATTGGCGAACTGATTTCCTTTATCAAGGGAATAAAGCCGGACATTATCTGTATGGTGGACAATTGTTACGGCGAGTTTGTGGAGCGGCAGGAGCCTTTAGAGGTGGGCGCTGATATGATAGTCGGTTCCTTAATCAAGAATCCTGGCGGCGGGCTTGCCCCGATTGGCGGCTATATTGTAGGAAAACAGGAATGTGTGGAGAATGCGGCTTACCGCCTGACGTCTCCCGGGCTTGGCAAGGAGGTCGGGGCTTCCTTGGGGGTTATCCAGTCCTTTTACCAGGGGCTGTTCCTCGCCCCCACAGTCGTTGCCGGAGCCTTGAAAGGGGCAGTTTTTGCGGCAAACATTTATGAAAGCCTGGGATTTCCGGTTGTGCCAAACGGCAGTGAAAGCCGCCATGATATTATCCAGGCAGTGACCTTAAAATCCCCGCAGGCTTTGGTCGCTTTCTGTAAGGGCATTCAGGCTGCAGCTCCGGTAGACAGCCATGTTACCCCGGAGCCATGGGCAATGCCGGGGTATGACGACGACGTAATCATGGCTGCGGGAGCTTTTGTACAGGGTTCTTCGATAGAATTGAGCGCAGACGGTCCATTGCGTGAGCCATATGCCGTGTATTTTCAGGGAGGGCTGACCTGGTGCCATGCAAAACTGGGCATTCTTATGTCCCTGCAGAAATTATATGAAGAGGGATTAATAAATTTTTAGGGAATTTTTAGTAATAATCAGTATACATCAAAGACCTTTTGTGCTAAAATAAAATGTATTATTTTTCCTTGCCTTTTGAGAGAGTGAAAGGAAAAGCATGAATTTACACATAACTATGAAAGAACTGCCGAAATCAGAACAGCCGCGCGAGAAGTTTTTTGCTTACGGAGCTCAGGCTTTGTCAGATGCGGAACTCTTAGCGGTAATTTTGAGAAACGGCACAAGGGACATGACGGCGCTGCAGCTTGCACAGGCATTGTTGGCACAGAAAGACCAGAACCTTTTGAATCTCGTCTATATGAATACAGAAGAGATGAAAGAGATTTCAGGCATTGGGCAAGTAAAGGCGGCGCAGTTAAAATGCATTGCCGAGCTTGCCAGACGCATTGCCAAATCCAGCCGGTCCAGGGATATCTGTCTCAGCGACCCGGCCAGTATCGCTTATTACTATATGGAGACGCTGAGGCATGAGCCGAAAGAGACGCTTGTGCTGGCAATGTTCGATGCAAAATGCAACCTGTTAGGAGATGAGGTTGTCTCAATCGGCACGGTAAATTACTCTCTGGTATCGCCCAGGGAAATCTTTATAAAGGCATTGGAATGTCGTGCGGTGCATATTGTGCTTCTCCATAACCATCCGAGCGGAGACCCTGCGCCCAGCGGGGCGGACATCCAGGTGACGCAGCGGGTTTTAGAGAGCGGGGAAATTCTTGGAATCGCCCTGGCAGATCATATCATCATTGGCGACAACCAATATATAAGCTTTAGAGAAAACGGCCTGCTTGGCCAGAGGAAAGGAACTTAAGTTATGTCAGCAAATGTATACGGAATTGATTTGGGAACCTGCAATCTGAAAATTTTCTGTAAGGGGACCGGAAAGGTAATCAATGAGAAAAATACGATTGCCATTGTCAACAAAAATCAGCTCTATGCTTTTGGCGATGACGCATATGCCATGTACGAAAAGGCACCGGACAGCATCAAGGTATCTTTTCCCGTGGTCAACGGTGTGATTGCAGATTACAACAATATGCAGATGATGATTGGCGAGCTGCTGGAGAAACATGCAAAGAGCCATATCAAAGGCGCGGAATTCATTGTTGCCGTGCCTACGGATATTACGGAGGTGGAAAAGAAAGCTTTCTTTGATTTATTTTATAAGAGCCGTTTTAAGCCAAGGAGCGTGCTGCTCTGTGAGAAGCCGATTGCCGATGCGGTGGGGCTGGACTTGGATGTGAATTCCCCTACTGGCTTCATGATTGTAGATATTGGAGCAGACACAACGGAGATTTCCGTAATTTCCCTGGGCGGGCTGGTACTGAGCGATTTGCTCCATTTTGGCGGCAAACGCATCGATGAATCCATTATCCATCACCTGAAACGGAATTTCAGTCTGGTCATTGGGCAGAAAACAGCCATGCATCTGAAAGAGAAACTAGGATGTGCCATCGCACAGGAAGAGGAAACGGCAGAGACGATTGTCGGCAGGGATGTTGTCAGCGGACTGCCGATTGAGATGCAGATTAATTCCTCTATAGTATATGAGGCAATCAAAGACCCTCTGAATACTATCTGCAACTCCATCAAAATGATTTTGGAGAAAACGCCGCCAGAACTGGCGAGGGATATCATCCATTCGGGTATCTACATTACCGGCGGTTCCTCTAAAATACTGAGGCTGGATGAATTGTTCACCGAGATTACCAATATCCGGGTAAATACTTGTGAGTTCCCGGAAGAAAGCGCTGTGCGCGGCCTGGACAAGATTGTATCGGATGAAAAATACAGGAAACTTGCTTTTAGCATGAAAACCAGAATTTATAAATAGAGGTTGCAAGCATTTATGAAACGAAGAACAAGACGCTCTATTCCAACCAAATACACACTTTTGGCAGTGACGGTACTTTGTGTGCTGGTAATGTTCGTAAGCTTTACGATGAATATATCCGGAGGACCGCTGAATACCGTTGCCGGATATATTTTTGTCCCCATGCAGAATGGAATCAATAAGGTAGGGTCCTGGATTGTCAGCCGGGCGGATGATTTGGCATCCTTAAGAAACGTACAGCAGAAAAATAAAGAACTGCAGGCGAAGGTGGACAAGCTGACCCAGGAACTGAATACCATCAAACTGGAACAGTATGAATTGGACAACCTGAGGGAATTGATGGAACTGGACCAAAAATATCCCAGTTATGAGAAAGTGGCAGCACGTGTCATTGGCAATGACGGCGGCAACTGGTTTTCTACGTTCCTCATTGACAAAGGTGAGAAAGACGGCATAGAAAAAGATATGAATGTAATCGCCGGAAGCGGCCTTGTCGGCATTGTGATTGATACGGGTCCCAATTATGCAAAGGTACGTTCCATTATAGATGATGCCAGCAATGTCAGCGGCATGGCGCTGTCCACGGCCGACCGCTGTATCATTACAGGAAATCTGGTATCCATGAACAAAGAGCGCGTCATAGGTTTTTCTGATTTGAAATGCGATGATAACGCAGTTGTGACCGGCGAGCAGATTGTGACCTCACATATCAGCGATAAATATTTGGAGGGCATTCTTATTGGGTATGTGAATACGATTGAACGCAACTCCAATAACCTGACTTATTCAGGAACCATAATCCCGGCGGTTGATTTCCAGCATTTGCAGGAAGTATTGGTAATCAAAGACAAGAAAAAGACCCCATCGGATTAAAGGAGCAGTTTTGATGAGACGTAAATTGGCAGTATTCTTAATTATAACAGTATGTTTCCTGTTGCAGAGCACCTTGTTCCAAAGCCTGTCCTTTGCCTCCATTTCCCCGAATTTACTGATTGTGGTAACTTCTTCTTTTGGATTTATGCGGGGCAGGAAAGAAGGCATGTGGATTGGTTTTTTCAGTGGTCTGCTTTTAGATATATTCTTTGGAAGCGTGATTGGTTTTTATGCATTGATTTATGCTTATATCGGTTATGTCAATGGGTTTTTCCGCAAGCGTTTTTTCCCGGATGACATCAAACTCCCATTGATTCTGATTGCGGCGAGCGACCTTTCATACAACATATTGGTTTACCTGTTTTTGTTTTTCCTGAGAAAACGGTTTGAGATTGGTTATTACTTTCTGAATATCATGCTGCCGGAATTGGTGTATACAATTCTTGTAACAATTGCCTTATATTTTATAATTCTGAAAATAAACAACAAATTGGAAGAGACGGAAAAAAGGAGAGCTAGCAAGTTTGTTTGATTTAATAAAAGATTATGGTAAAAAAATACTGACCTCCAGATTATTTGCAATCAGTGTGGTGATGGTCTTTCTGTTCGGTGTATTGCTGCAGCGGATTTTTGTGCTGCAGATAATTAAAGGCCAGGAATACCTGGATAATTATACGCTGCTCATCCAGAAAGAACGTGTCACCTCCGGTACCAGGGGGAATATTTTTGACAGGAACGGTAAGCTGCTTGCCTACAATGAACTGTCGTATTCTGTGGTCATTGAGGATAACGGCGTATATAACAGCACGCAGGAAAAGAACCGTCTGTTGAATGAGGAGCTGAATACGGTCATCCATATGATTGAGGAAAAGGGCGATAATATCACGAACAGCTTTGACATACAGAAGAGTGAGAACGGCAGATATGAATTTACGCTGGCAGACCGGGCCTTGCAGCGTTTTCTGGCGGACGTTTATGGACATACGAAGATTGATGACCTCAAATATAACAAAAAGCTAGGATACGATGAGGGCAAGGCAAAACCAGAACAGGTCATTGAATATCTGCAGGATAAATTTGCCATCTATGTCGAGGGCAAAACGGACGAAAAAGACCTTTCCAAGGAAGACGTCTTATATTCTGAGGAAGAGGCGTACAAGATTATGATTCTGCGCTATGCGATTTCACAGAATAATTACCAGAAATATGTTCTGACGACGATTGCGCAGAACATCAGCGAGGAGACGGTTGCAGTCATCAAGGAGAATTCTGATATTCTTCAAGGAATAGATATCACCGAAGACAGTATCCGTAAATATGTGGACAGTGAATATTTTTCTCATATTATCGGTTATACCGGCAAGATTTCTCAGGAGGAGTATGACACTCTTTCTGCAAGCAGTGAAGAATATACCCTCAATGACGTGGTTGGGAAATCCGGTATCGAGCAGGTCATGGATATGCAGCTGCAGGGAAGCAAGGGCAAAGAAACATTCTATACTGACAATATGGGGCGAATCACGGAGATGATTGAGCAGGTAGATGCGACTTCGGGGAATGATATCTATCTTTCTATTGATGCAGAACTGCAGGAGGCGGTTTACCGTATGCTTGAGCAGGAACTAGCCGGCATCGTATATGCAAACATAGAAAATATTAAAGAGTATGACACCAGCACTGGGACGGCATC
The DNA here is from genome assembly GCA_947565885.1 of uncultured Lachnospiraceae bacterium. Taxonomy (GTDB): domain Bacteria; phylum Bacillota; class Clostridia; order Lachnospirales; family Lachnospiraceae; genus Petralouisia. The sequence goes on along the minus strand of CANOHX010000013.1, from coordinate 13,138 downwards.
TGATATCAAGATTCCGATTGATGATGTGTATTTCGCACTAATCAACAATAACATTATTGACATCGGGCATTTTGAAAAAGAGGATGCGCAGCCTGTAGAGCAGCAGATATTTAATGTTTTCAAGAATAAACAGAGGAATGTCATTGAGAGCCTGCGGCAGCAGTTAACTTCTCCATCCCCTGCAGCGTATGGGAATTTGGATAAGGAATATCAGGTATATATGAGCTATATCCTCTCCATGCTTGGAGAAAAGAAGATTTTTCTGTCAGATAAAGTGGACATTGACGACGAAGTGTATCTTTCTTGGAAAAGCGATACGGCAAGCCTTGCAGAATACCTGCACCGTGCCATTGCTATGGATTGGATTGACATCACCGGCTTTGACACAGAGTCAAAGTATTCGGATTCTACGGAAATTTACGATGCATTGATTGCCTATGTTCTGGAGGAACTGCAGGCAGACACAGAATTTTCCAAAAAAATATACCAATACATGATTCGGGACAACCTGATTTCAGGAAGCCAGATATGCCAGATACTTTTTGAGCAGGGAATCCTCCAAAATAAGGAAGGAGAACAGGCAGCGCTTGCAGATGGCAGCCTCAGTTCTTTTGACTTTCTCAGGGATAAAATCAAGAATATTGAAATTACGCCTGCGCAGCTTGCGCTTGACCCCTGTACGGCCAGTTGTGTGATGGTAAACGTAAAGACTGGCGAACTGCTTGCCTGTGTCACATATCCAGGGTATGATACCAACCGGCTTGCCAATACAGTGGATTCTAAATATTTTGAAAGTCTGCAGAGAGACTTGTCTGTGCCGCAGTACAACAATGCGACGCAGCAGCGGACAGCTCCAGGTTCTACTTTTAAGCCGATCACAGCAGCGGCGGCCCTGACAGAGGGCATTGTCAGTGTCGGGGAACAGATTAAGGATGAAGGGGAATACACCAATATTACGCCTTCCCCCAAATGCTGGATTTATCCGGGAAGTACACACGGCAAAGATAATATCTCTGAAGCAATCCGGGATTCCTGTAATTACTTCTTCTATGAAATGGGTTACCGGTTAAGTTCTGAGGGCGGGATTTATAACGAGAACAAAGGCATTGCGGCATTGAAAAAGTATGCGGCACTGTTTGGGCTGGATGAAAAGACCGGTATTGAGATTCCTGAAAATGACCCGCAGATATCGGACGAGTACCCGATTACCTCCGCTATCGGACAAGGTAACCATAACTATACAACTACACAGCTTGCCCGCTACCTCACAGCGGTAGCCAGCAGCGGAAATGTTTACCAGCTGACGCTCCTGGATAAGGAAACTAAGGCAGATGGCAGTACCGTTAAGGAATTCAAGCCTGAGATAATCCGTAAAATTACGGAAGTGTCTCCGGTTTCCTGGAACGCTATCCAAAGCGGCATGCGGATGGTGGTGGAAAATAACAAGTCTTTCAAAGATTTTCCAGTTGCAGTTGCCGGCAAAACAGGTACGGCGCAGCAGATGGAAAGCCGGGCGAACCATGCCCTCTTCATTGGGTACGCGCCTTATGAACATCCAGAAATTTCCATCACAACTCGTATTGCCTATGGATATACTTCTGCCAATGCAGTGGAGGTATCCAGCAATATCCTGAAATACTATTTCAATCTTGCAGATACCAAGACACTGTTAGATGGACAGGCAGAAGATATTGAAAGCAGCGCCAATGGATTTACAGATTAAAGTTTGGAGGGATGAAAGTGTCAAAGCCAGTGATGTTAAAGAGCAATAAGTATGGAATTAACTTGATTTTAGATGAACACATGGACTTTGAAGAGTTACGAAAATGCATATTGGATAAATTTAAAGAATCCGAAGGATTTTTTAAGAATGCAAAAATGGCAATCTCTTTTGAAGGCAGGAAACTGTCTCAGGAAGAGGAGTTTGAGATTATTGAAACCATTACAGAAAACACGTCTGTGAATATTATCTGCATCCTGGATAACGATGCGCTTAAGGAAGAACTGACGCGCCAGAAAATTGAACGTTTTGAGGAAGAACAGTCGGGAAAGACCGGAGAATTCTATAAGGGAACGCTCCGCTCCGGGCAGGTGCTTGACTGCGAAAGCAGCATCATTATCTTGGGCGATATCAATCCCGGTGCAAAAGTAATCTCAAAAGGCAATATTGTTGTCCTGGGCGCTTTGAAAGGCAATGCCTATGCAGGTGCGAATGGCAATGAACAGGCCTTTGTTGCAGCGCTTACAATGGATCCGATACAGATTAAGATTGGCGATGTGATTGCCCGCAGTGCAGACAAAGTCCAGGAAGGCAAAAAACGCAGGAGGAGACATACGGCTGAGAGTGAGGCGGACCCTCAGGTAGCTATTGTTAAGGATGGAAATATTTATATTGAACCGATTACAAAAGGGCTTTTGAATAATATATAAATATCAGGAGGATATGGTAAGATGAGCGAAGTAATTGTTGTAACGTCAGGGAAAGGCGGTGTTGGTAAGACCACCACCACTGCAAATGTAGGAACAGGCCTTGCACAGTTGGATAAGAAAGTTGTATTGATTGATACAGATATCGGGCTCCGCAACCTGGACGTGGTTATGGGTCTGGAGAACCGGATTGTATATAATCTTGTCGACGTGGTAGAAGGAAACTGCCGGATGAAACAGGCATTGATTAAGGACAAGCGTTATCCCAACCTGTCCTTGCTGCCCTCTGCACAGACGAAAGATAAATCGGCTGTCTCTCCGGAGCAGATGGTAAAAGTGATTGACGAGCTGCGGGACGATTTTGATTACATATTGCTGGACTGCCCGGCGGGGATTGAACAGGGATTTAAGAATGCCATTGCAGGGGCGGACCGTGCATTAGTTGTCACCACGCCGGAGGTATCTGCTATCCGCGATGCGGACCGTATTATCGGGCTTCTGACGGCAAATGAGATTACCCGCGTGGATTTGATTGTCAACCGTCTGCGCATGGACATGGTAAAACGCGGCGATATGATGAATATCGGGGACGTTACGGACATCCTTGCCATCAACCTTATTGGCGCCGTACCGGATGACGAACAGATTGTAATTTCCACTAATCAGGGAGAGCCGCTGGTGGGCACGGACTGCAAAGCAGGAATTGCCTATGCGAACATCTGCCACAGAGTTCTGGGTGAGGAAGTGCCATATATGGATTTAGAGGAAAAGGAAGGCATGTGGAACAAGCTAAAAGGGATGTTTAAGAAAAATTAGGAGGAAACCAGAATGGGATTGATGGATTTGTTTAAAAAGAAGAATTCCGGCGATATTGCCAAAGACCGGCTAAAGCTGTTATTGGTTTCCGATCGAGCAAACTGTTCCCCAGAGATAATGGAAAAGATTAAAAACGATATTATCCAGGTGATTTCCAAATATATGGAAATCGATGCGGAAGGTTTGGACATCCAGATTACCCAGACAGAATCGGAAGGGAATAATGGGAATGTCCCGGCATTGTTTGCCAATATTCCGATTAAAGATATGAGGCACACAGGTGTTTCAGATTAGCGTGGCAAAGGAAAGTAAGGAAGTTTTATTATGTTGAAACAATATCAGATAAGGGACTACAATTTTCGTTTGGTTATTTATGTGACAGCATTGACCCTGATAGGAATCAATGTAGTTGGGAGCGCGCAGAAATCTGTGCAGAATAAGCAGATAATGGGTCTTTGCCTGGGGCTGTTTGCCATGGCAGTTGTCTCAATTATAGATTATTCCTTTATCCTTAAGTTTAACTGGCTGATTTATGCGTTCAACATAGGATTGCTTTCCCTGATTACGTTCCATGTATTCGGGGATAAAGCCGGCGGCGCAGTACGCTGGATAGAAATCGGGGGATTTCGTTTCCAGCCCTCAGAGCTGTCAAAAGTGCTTATCATATTGTTTTTTTCCTGGTATTTTGGAAAATATTATGAGAAAGTGAATAAATTGTATTTTCTCGCCATAACCGGGGTTCTGATATTCATTCCCTGGTTTATGATAGAGCAGCAGCCCGATTTATCTACCAGCATTGTAGTGGCAATTATTTTTATTGCCCTCTTGTTTTTAAGCGGGCTAAGCTATAAAATAATAGGAGGAGTCCTTGCTGTGCTGATTCCTGCGGGTTCGCTTTTTTTCTATCTGATTCTTCAGCCTGGCCAGACAATTTTGGACCCATATCAGTGGAAGCGTATCATGGCATGGCTGCAACCAGAAAAATATGCAACTGATGCATACCAGCAGCAGAACTCTATTATGGCGATTGGCTCCGGGTTGCTATGGGGCAAAGGGCTGAACAACGATACCGTATTTTCAGTCAAAAATGGCAATTTTATCCCGGAACCGCAGACAGACTTTATATTTGCAGTTGTAGGAGAAGAGTTAGGCTTTGTGGGAAGCGCTGTTATTTTAGTACTTCTATTGCTTATTGTAATAGAATGCATATTGATTGGCAGGAAAGCGAAAGACTTACCAGGGCAATTAATATGTGGCGGTGTTGCCGTCTGGATTGGCTTCCAGACGTTTGTCAATATTTGCGTGGTGACTGGGATGATGCCCAATACCGGACTGCCGCTGCCTTTTGTAAGTTATGGGCTCACTTCGCTGGTAAGCCTTTTTATTGGGATAGGATTTGTGCTGAATGTAGGACTTCAGCCCTTAAAATACCGAAAGGGGGATTTTTAACGTGAACATTGGATTGATTGCGCATGATTCAAAAAAAAAGCTGATGCAGAATTTTTGCATTGCCTACCGGGGGATACTGTGTAAGCACGAGTTATGTGCAACAGGGACTACCGGCAGACTGATTGAGGAAGTTACGAATTTGTCTGTCCGCAAATTTTTGGCAGGGCATTTGGGAGGCGCGCAGCAGCTGGCAGCCCAGATTGAGCATAATGAGATTGACTTGGTGATTTTTTTGAGAGACCCGATTACTCCCAAGTCCCATGAACCGGATGTGAATAATGCAGTTCATCTATGTGATATGTACAATATTCCGTTAGCAACTAACCTTGCCACAGCGGAATTGTTGATTAAGTCATTAGACAGAGGAGATTTAGAGTGGCGTGAAATGTATAGATAGAAAGAAACGGATTCTGGCAGCTATACTGCTGTCAGTTGTCCTGTCCACAGGCTGTGGGCAGCCAATAGAAATTGACAATCCATATGATGTATATGAGAGTCCGCGAGCTTATGGCCTAAACATCACAGTCAGCAGCGAGAGCAGCCAATCTTTTTTCGGAAAAGACCTTTGTGTTGCCAGCTCGGAGGACAAGCTAAGCCCTAATGTCACAGCTTCCCTCTCCGAGGCAGCGGGACTGTTTGATATCAAAGAAAATACCCTCAAATTTGGCAAGAACATTTATGGGCGCGTCTATCCGGCAAGCACTACCAAGATTCTGACAGCATATGTAGCGCTCAAACATGGAGATTTGTCAAAAAGCGCGACGGTGACGGAACAGGAACTTCAGTTGGAAGAAGGTTCTTCTACCTGCGGGCTTGCTGTCGGCGATACTATCAGTTTGGAAGAATTATTGTATGGATTGATGTTGTGCAGCGGAAATGATGCTGCCAATGTAATTGCTGATTTGGTGGCTGGCAGTACGGAAAAATTTGCAGAAATGATGAACCAGGAGGCATTGGCGCTAGGGGCAACCAATTCCCATTTCATCAATCCCCATGGTCTGCACAGTGAAGAACACTATACCACCGTGTACGATATGTACCTAATTTTTCAGGCAGCCTTACAGGAAGAGAAGTTTGTCTCCGTCATCAGTTCTCAGAACCATACTGCTTCCTTTATTAATTCCGCTGGGGAATCCTCCACCAAGGATTGGCTGAATACTAACAAATATCTCAATGGGGAAGTTGAGACGCCGGAAGGTATCCAGGTAATGGGCGGAAAGACTGGAACCACCAACGATGCGGGTTACTGTCTGGTGCTTTATAGCAAAAACAGCAGCGATGTTCCCCACATTTCAATCGTCTATAAATCGGAGAGCCGGGAAAACCTGTATCATGAGATGACAGAATTGTTAATGGAAAGTGCAAAATAGCAGTTGAATTCTTTGTAAATATATACTATAATTGTCGTATAAAAAGAAACTGTTGTTTACAGATTAGATAAAGATTCGTTGTTCTTTGACGTATTAATTATCTATTTTGTACAAAGCGGTAGAGACTAGGAGGAGATTGACATGGTACAAATTATAGCTGGAGAAAAGGGAAAAGGAAAGACAAAGTATCTTTTGGATAAGGTAAATGAATCGGTGAAATCGGCTACTGGCAATATCGTGTATCTGGATAAAAGCCAAAAACATATGTATGAGCTGAGCAACAAGGTCCGTCTGATTAACGCTTCGGAGTATCTGATAGCAAATGGCGATGAATTCTTAGGGTTTTTATGTGGGATTATTTCACAGGACCATGATTTGGAAGAGATGTATCTAGACAGTTTTCTGACGATTGCGAAGTTAGAAGACAAAGATATTGAACACGCAATTACCAAATTAGAAGATATCAGTAGTAAATTCCATGTCAATTTTATACTGAGTGTTTCTAAAAACGAGAAAGATTTACCGGAATGTACGAAAGGAAAAGTCATTGTATCCTTATAGATTGACAATTATTACATAAGAAAAGAGTTCGCTTGTTGACGGCAGCAAGGCACGAAAGAAGCCATAGCTTCACAGATGTGCCAAGCATATAAATTCACAAGCGAACTCTTTATGTTAGGGCTTGTATTTTCAGGCTTCGTTCATAGAGCGGATTCGCCCAAATACACTGCAAAGATACAGACCGCCAATTCCTACGATTCCATAGACAATCCGGCTAATCCAGCTCATGTCGCCGAATAAAAAGGAAACTAGGTCGAAACGGAATAATCCGATTAAGCCCCAGTTAATCGCACCAATGATTACAAGTGCTAATAACGTGTAATCTAAACCTTTGGTATTCATATGCATTTCCTCCTTTTCATGGTTTATTATTGCCCATAATCGTAAAATCATGTTGGAAATTCATGGAACAAATGATAAAATAATATTAATATAGAAACAGGACGTTGGTTTATGGCAAATAAAAATAAAAAAATCATTAAATTCCATAAAGCCTCTCCATTCAATATAGGGGTTATTATTTTCCTGATTATCCTTGTTTATATGCTGTATAACATTTTTCAGTATTTTACAATGGAAAGGGTAGCGGTATATGAAGTTTCCCAGGGCACGATTGCCCAGAACAATACGTTTACCGGGGTGATTTTGCGAGAGGAAAAAACTTTCAGCACGGATTCTTCAGGTTACATCCGTTATTATAATAAGGATGCCACGAAAGTGGGCGTTCATAGTTATGTATTCTCTGTGGATGCGACCGGGAATTTCTATAATCAGATGATGTCAAAAAACAATGGTAAGCTGTTTGCCGATAAGGCTTCCTACCATGAACTGGAAAAGACAGCAGAAGAGTATGTGCTGAACTATGAAGATGAACACTTCTATCAGACATATGCTTTCCAGTATGAAATGCAGGCGAAATTGATGGAGACAATCAGCGCAGAAGCCATGTCGGATTTGGGAGCGGTAGATGGTAGTGGCCTTTATGCCAGCCGTGCGCCGGAGCCTGGCATTGTGGTTTATAATATAGATGGTTTGGAAGCAGTCAATCTGGAAAATTTTACAGAAGATATTTTTGATAAATCCGCCCATGTAAAGACAAATCTGATGGCGCGCGAGCAGGTCAGCGCCGGGGATGTAGCATATAAACTGATTACCAGCGAGATTTGGGATTTGCTGATTCCCATAGATGAACAGCTGGCAGCAGACCTGGCAGATGAGGCATCGGTGAAAGTCAAATTTAAGAAAGATAATTCCACTGCCTGGGGAAGTTCAAAGATTTTAAAACGCAATGGCGCTTCCTACCTGGCATTAACGTTTCAGAGCGCCGGCCTTCGTTTTGCAACAGACCGTTATCTGGAAATCGAACTGATGATGTCGGATACCAGCGGCTTAAAGATTCCAAATACGTCATTGACGGAAAAAAGCTTCTTTATCATACCGAAAGAGTATCTCACCAAAGGAGGGGCAGATGATTCCAATGGCGTCATGTGCCAATACGAGGACGAAAACGGAGAAATCGTGCCCAGGTTTGTTGCTGTTACCGTTGCGGAAGAGAAAAATGATATGTACTATATCGCTGCTGAGGAACTGATTGCCGGGGACACCATCCTCAAAACAGATTCCAATGAAACATATAAGTTAGTTAAGCAGCAATCTCTGCAGGGTGTTTACAATATCAACCGTGGGTATGCAGTATTTCGCAAAGTAGAGATTTTATTCCAGAATGAGGAATATTCTATTGTAGCCACAGGGACAAGCTATGGAATTTCGCTTTACGACCATATTGCACTGGAAGCCGCAAAAATACAGGAAAACCAAATCATACAGTAGTATGGAATGAGGAGGAATGAGCATGGTAAAGGAGAATCTTACACAGGTTCGCGACAATATAAAGAGGGCTTGTGAGAAAGCAGGGAGGAATCCCAACGAAGTGACGCTGATTTCTGTCAGCAAGACCAAACCGGTATCCATGTTGGAGGAAGCTTACACGGCCGGAAGCCGGGATTTTGGTGAGAATAAGGTACAGGAAATTATTGATAAATATCCACAGCTTCCAGAAGACGTCCGCTGGCATATGATTGGCCATCTGCAGAGGAACAAGGTAAAATATATCATAGACAAGGTATCTCTTATCCATTCCGTAGATTCCTTGCGCCTTGCCCAGGAAATCAGCAGCCAGGCACAAAAGAAACAGGTGGATATAGATATCCTTGTAGAAGTAAACATTGCCGGGGAGGAGAGTAAATTTGGCATATCCCGAGAAGAGACGGTACAGCTGATAGAAGAAATGTCCATTCTTCCGCGCATTCATGTGAAAGGACTTATGACGATTGCGCCGTTTGTGACAGATCCGGAAGATAATCGGGAATATTTTAGCCAAATTCGTGAATTAGCTGTTGACATAGAGAGGAAAAACATTGATAATGTAAATATGTCTGTTCTCTCCATGGGGATGACAGGCGATTATATGGTGGCAATTGAAGAAGGGGCGACCATGGTACGTGTCGGAACAGGAATTTTTGGCGAAAGGAATTATGGACAGCCAGAAACAAAGTGAGGTGAACGATATGGGAATGTTAGATAAATTTTTAGATGTGATGAGACTGAACTCAGATGATGACGACTTTTACGATGATGACTACGAAGATGATTATGAAGAAGAAATGCCCCGGAAGCGAAGCCGTTCTAAGGACAGGGATGCAGATGATTTTGACGAGGATGATAAGAAGATCCGCCCTATCAAAACGAACTCCAAGGTAGTAACGCCAATGCGCCCAAGCAAAAAATCAGGGTCAGGCATGGAAGTATGCGTCATTAAGCCCATTACGGTGGAAGATGCAAGGGAAATTACGGAGACATTGCTGCTTGACAGGACCGTAGTGCTGAATGTAGAAGGGTTGGATGTGGATATTGCGCAGCGTATCATTGATTTCACATCTGGTTCTTGCTTTGCCATCAATGGCAATCTACAGAAAATTTCCAATTACATATTCATCATTACTCCGCCAAGCGTTGACGTGTCTGGTGATTTTGCCAATATTATTGACTCGTTAGATATGCAGCCTATCCGTACGAAGATATAAAGGATTGATATGACGAAGGAAGAAACAATTTTAGCCAAACGATTCCTTGATTTATCCAGGCAGGCTGGGCAGAAAGATATTGTGGTATTCAGCGAGTTTCTGAATTTAAATGAATTGAATATTTTCAAACAGGAAATCCCCAATCTGTATTCTGGTTATGAGACTTTTGGTGGATATGCGTTGAGTGAGCGTCAGATGATAGCATTTATACCTGATGCTCTTTGTTATGCCTGGGATTACCCGATTGTCTGTTTGAAGATTACTCCGTTAAATAAGAAATTTGCAGATTCCCTGACACATCGTGATGTCCTGGGCAGCCTGATGAATCTTGGTATTGAGCGTTGTAAGCTGGGTGATATCCTGGTAAATGAGGAAGAGATTTATGTGTTCTGCCAGGAAAAAATTGCGGCATTTGTGATGCAGGAACTGACAAGAATCCGCCATACCACGGTAAAGAGCGAGCAGGTTGAAGCAGATTCTCTATCCGTAGAACCGCGAAAGGAACTGGCAGAGGCGATTATCACATCTAACCGTTTAGACAGCGTAATTGCCTGTATCTGCAAAATATCGCGTTCCCAGGCGAGCGCGTGGATAAAAGGCGGCAAAGTTTTTTTGGATAACCGGCAGGTTCTGCAGATTACTGCAGAGTGTAAGCCCGGCGAACTGATTTCTGTCCGTTCCGTGGGAAGATTTCGTTTTGTAGAATCTTTTGGTGAAACGCGTAAAGGACGTCTGAAAATAAAGTATGAGAAGTATCTATAGGAAGGGAAGCACATAATGGGAAAAACAATCACAGTCTCTTATGAGGGAAAACCTTGTTACGAAATAGAGATACAGCACGATTTTTCACTGCTTGCGGATAAATTAGGCAAGTTGGGGTATGGTACAAATAAAGTGTGTATCATTACGGATTCTAACGTGGCAGCCTTATATCTGGAAGAAGTGGAGGCATTGCTTTCACCAATGTTTGCCGTCTGTACCTCCTTTGTGTTTGAGGCGGGGGAGAGCAGCAAGAACACAGATACCGTAGGCAATGTCTATGAGCATTTAATTGAGCATAAATTTGATCGTAAGGACCTGCTTGTCGCATTGGGCGGTGGCGTTGTCGGAGATCTCACCGGGTTTGCCGCAGCCACATATCTGCGGGGAATAGATTTCATCCAGGTACCGACAACGTTGTTGGCACAGACCGACAGCAGCATCGGCGGTAAGACGGGCGTTGACTTTATGCAGTACAAAAATATGGTGGGGGCTTTCTATATGCCCAGGCTTGTGTACATGAATATTTCCTCTTTGAAATCCCTTGCGCCACGTCAGTTTACAGCAGGTATGGCGGAACTGATTAAGCACGGATTTATTAAGGATGCATCATACACGCAGTTTATCCGGGACAACAGCACAGCCATCATCGAACAGCAGCCAGCAGCCATGGAGGAGATGATTTTCAGAAGCTGCCATATCAAACGTGAAGTTGTTGAGCAGGACCCCAAAGAACGAGGGGAAAGGGCCCTGTTAAATTTCGGGCATACTATCGGACATGCCATTGAGAAATTGTCTGATTTTACTCTGTACCATGGAGAATGCGTATCGCTCGGCATGGCAGGAGCTGCTTACATTTCTTATCGGTTGGGAAAATTAACAGAGCAGGAACTACAAGATTTGCTGCACATTCTCACAAGTTACGGTCTGCCCATTTCACTTAAGGAATTTCCATATGGAGCAGAAGAAATCCTTGCCGCAACCAAACTTGACAAGAAAATGGAATCAGGAAAGATAAAATTTATAATCTTAAATACTTTGGGACAGGCCTGTATTACCAAGGAATTGACGGATGAAGAGATTCTTGGCGGAATTTCATATATAACAGTTCAGCCAACCGAAACAAATTGAGACAGCGGCTGAATAGCTATTCTATATATCATTTAAGTAAAGAGGTTTATCTATGGATAAGAAAAAAAACAGTTGTATTATAGGAGTTATAAGTATTGTCTTTCTATTGGCATTAGACCAATTTACAAAATACCTCGCTTCTACCTATTTAAAGGGCGGCAATTCCATTATATTGATAAAAGGCGTATTCCAGCTCCATTATCTGGAAAACCGCGGCGCTGCCTTTGGCATGATGCAGGGCATGAAATATCTGTTTGTAGTGGGGACGCTTGTGATGCTTGTGCTGATGGTTCTCGTCTATTGGAGATCGCCCATGGAGAAAAAGTTTGCTTGGGCAAGGTTTAATTTAATTCTGTTAATTGCCGGGGCGCTTGGAAACTTAACAGACAGGCTAATCCTTGACTATGTGGTGGACTTTTTCTATTTTGAGCTGATAAATTTCCCGATTTTTAATATGGCAGATATTTATGTAAGCTGCGGTATGGCGCTTTTGATAGTGCTTTTCCTGTTCTACTATAAAGATGAGGAGATAAGCAGGCTGATTCCCTTTAAGAAGCCTGGGAAGAAGGAGCCAGATAAGCCATGATGGAAAGCAGTACAGTACAGCAATTTGAGATAGCTTCCGAGCAAGCAGGAGAGCGTCTGGATAAGACCTTGTCTCTGCTGTATCCAGAACTGTCGAGGTCTTTTTTCCAAAAGCTAATCAAAGAAAGGCAGATAACGGTGAATGGTGTTGTGCGAAAAGCCAATTACTGTGTGGATGAGGGCGATTTACTCTCAGTGGCTATTCCAAAGGCACAGGAAATTGCCATTTTGCCGGAAAATATTCCATTAGATATCTTATATGAGGATAGCGATGTCCTGGTGGTGAATAAGCCCAAGGGCATGGTAGTGCACCCTTCGGCAGGGCATTATTCTGGTACATTGGTCAATGCGGTAATGTATCATTGCAAAGACAGCCTTTCCGGGATTAATGGGGAAATTCGTCCAGGGATTGTCCATCGAATTGATATGGATACCACAGGTGCGTTAATTATATGTAAGAATGACCAGGCGCATATCAATATCGCAGAGCAGATTAAAGAACATTCGGTCACAAGACGCTATCTTGGCATCGTCAAAGGCATTGTCGGACAGGACCATGGGGTAATTGAGGGCACGATTGGCAGACATCCAAGAGAACGCAAGAAAATGGCAGTCAATGTGCCAAATGGCAAGAGGGCAGTTACGCATTACCGTGTATTACAGCGTTTTCAGAACTATACTTATATGGAATTTGAATTGGAGACAGGGCGTACGCATCAAATTCGCGTTCATATGGCAAGTCTCGGCCATCCGCTTCTGGGCGATTCCATCTATGGCAGTGGGAAAATTCCCTGGAAGCTGCAAGGGCAGACATTACATGCGGCTGTGATTGGGTTTATCCATCCAGCGGACGGAAAGTATCTGGAAATAGAAGCTCCCTTGCCAGAGTATTTTCAATCTTTACTGAAAATACTCTGGCAAGGGAGCTTCTATTTCCAGATACTTTCCGTCCGCTGG
>CANOHX010000012.1 GCA_947565885.1 uncultured Lachnospiraceae bacterium | reverse complement strand
GTCCTGCAACCTCAATAGTAACTGCCGGGTCGATGGTGCTCATATCGATACAGATTTTTGTCTTATCCAAGGCAGGCAATATCTGTTCGTATACTGCCCTCACATGCTCCGATTTGGGAACCATGGAAATGATAACATCGCTCTTTCCTGCCAGTTCCACCGCATCTTTACAGCCCATTGCACCTTTCTTTACCAGCTGCTGCACTTTCTCTTCCACCACATCATATACATAAACATTATCATCATGTTTTTTGATGATATTTTCACACATGGGTTCTCCCATAATGCCAAGACCAATAAATCCAATTTTCATCTCTGCTTATTTCCTCCAAATCATACTGCTGCCGTAATTCTCTATAAATCATATTCCATAAAGTCATACTGCTGCCGTAATTCTCTCTAAATCATTTTTCACACAATCATTCCGCTGCCGTCTGGTCCCATGCTTCACAGAATGTGCCAATGCCCTGCCGCGTATAGGCATGTCTCATGGTATCCTGATACACATCCAGCCCACAAGTCACAATATCCGACCCGGCTACCGCACAATCCACAATCTGCTTGGGAGTACGGATTGCAGCACAGATAATCTGTGTTCTGCCATAAAAGCCATAATTCTTATAAATATCAACAATATTTTTGATATAGCCCCTGCAGTCTTCGCCGTTCGCCTCTTTCCAGCCAATAAACGGCGATACAAACAATGAACCGTTTTTGGCAGGCAAAATTGCCTGGGCCGCGGAAAAAATCAGCGTCACATTGGTACGGATATTCTCTCTTTCCAATTTACGGGCTGCTGCGATTCCAGCTTCCGTAGCCGGAATTTTGATTACAAAATTTGGAGAAATTGCAGAAATTTTACGAGCCGCTTCCAGCATCTCCTCCTCCTGCTCCAAATGCGGGTTGATTTCTACGGATACCGGAAATTTCTCGTATCCCTCCAGCCCTTCTTTGACAAGCCAGTCTGCGATTTCCGCCACCGCTTTCAGAAACGGCTTGCCGCTAAACATGATATGCCTGGGATTCGTGGTCACTCCGTCAATGCCAAAGGTCTCATAGGCAAAACGAATCTCATTCAATTTCGCACTGTCTAAAAAATATTTCATCTTCTCTGCTCCTCTTACTCTCTGTTTGTCTATCCTTTGACTGCCCCGGAAGTCAGTCCGGAAACAATCTTTTTTTGGAAAATCAATACTACTATCACAATCGGTATCGTCGCTACCACTGATGCCGCTGACATGTCTCCCCAGGGCACGGTATACTGCCCAGGGAACAGCGAGATGGCAATCGGCACGGTACGCATGGCATCTTTCGTCACCAGAATCAGCGCAAACATAAATTCATTCCACGCCGTGATAAAAGCGATGATGGCTGTGGTAAAAATCCCCGGCGCCGATAACGGCAGCACGGTACGAAAAATAGCCTGTATCTTGCTGCAGCCATCTATCATTGCCGATTCCTCAAGTTCGTAGGGCAGCGTGTCAATAAACGCAATCAATGTCCAAATAGACATTGGCAGCGTAATAATCACGCTCGGAATAATCAGCCCAGCATAAGTATTTACCAAATGCATATTTTTAAATATGATAAACATGGGTGTGACGATGGCAATGATTGGAAACATATTTGCCACCAGTATAAAATTCTTGACTACCTTCTTGAATTTAAAATTGATTCTTGAGAAAGCATACGCAGCCGGAAAGGCAATGACAATCGTCACAACCATCGTGCCGACCGCCACGATAACGCTGTTCACCACATAGGTCATCAGGTGATGGTCCACAAATACGCTCTCATAGAACGCACCTGAAAACCTGGAGGGCCACAGCTCTGTGGGTATCATGCTGATATCAGCCGGGTCTTTCACGGAAGTTACAATCAGCCAGTAAAAAGGGAATACAATCACTATAAGAAATATGGCTATCCCTATCATTCCCGGAATTTTTGCAGCTCTGTTCTTCTTTTGCATCATACTTCCCCTTTCTAATCATCCGTTTTTAAGACTTTAATATAGATAAAACTGCAAATCAGAATAAGTATCGTAATAATTGTTGACAAAGCAGAACCAAGTCCGAAATTCATATCGCCGAACAAATATTTATACGCCTGGAACAACAAGGTAGCCGTTGCGTTCGCCGGTCCTCCGCCCGTAATTCCAAATATAATATCAAAGATACGGATTGCCCCCATTGTGCGAAACAGCAATACAATCAAAAGAATCCCTTTGAGGTTCGGCAGCGTAATACGGAAAAATGTTGCCACTCTCCCCGCTCCATCTATCTGCGCCGCTTCATAGACATCTTTGGGAATGGTCTGAAGCCCGGCAAAAATCATCAGGGAAATATAGGGAAACTGTTTCCAGGTATCCGCCAGCACAACCGCCAGCATTGCCGTGGTTCCATTTGTCAGCCAGGAGACTGGGGCATCAATCAGATGCACGGTTTCCAGCAGCTGATTGACAACACCCAGCTGGTCGTTAAACATAAACGAAAACATATACGCGATGATGATTCCTGGAATCGCCCACGGTATCAGCACCGCCGTACGGACTACCCCTACAAATTTTTTTGCGCTGTTCATCAGCATGGCGCCAATAAATCCGATAACCATTTCAAATACCATGGACAGGACGGCAAACACGGCCGTATTGCCCAAGACCTCCCAAAACAGCTCGCTGGACAGCAATGTCACATAATTATCCAGACCCACAAAGTGCGTATCGAGGGGGTCTGTCAGGACCTTATACTGAAAGCTGTAGGAGACGGTGATAACTATCGGCACTATGCCAATGACCACCAGAAGAAGCAACGCCGGCAATATCATCGAATATCCTGCTACATTGTCCCTTGTCGTCTTTTTTAAGCTCTTAAATTTATTCATCTTTTTATCCTATTTCTGCTCTGCTAAAGCCGCATTCAGCTCCTGGTCCATCTGCTCCAATGCCTCATCGTCCGTCATCTCTCCCAGCAAAGCCTTGTGGAAGTACACCTGGAAAATAGAAGAGATTGCCGAATAATCACGTACCTGAGGCCGCGGCTTTGCATTTTCCGCTGCCGCTTTGATGTCTGCAAGGTAGGGCTTGTCCGCAAGGACTTCCTCATCTTCATACACTGCGGCATTAGTCGGGAACGTCCCTCTTTTCAGGACGGATAATTTCTGTGCCTCGTAGCTTGACATAAATTCTGCGAATGCCACAGCTGCCTCCGGCGCGTCCGTATTGGCGTTAATTGCAAAGTTCCACCCGCCCAGAGTACCGGAAGATTCTGTTCCATTTGTGCCTACCGGAAGCGGAGCAACCCCCACATTGCCAGCAACCTTGGAAGTATCTGCATTTGACAGTTCATATGCATACGTCCAATTACGCATGAACAGCGCATCGCCCTCCTGGAAAATTGACAAAGTGTCATCCGGCTTGTGAGATAAGACTCCTTCCGGGGAAATCCCCTCTGCAATCAGATTTCTCACAAATTCCAAAGCTTCCTTGGTATTATCATTGTTCATAGCAAAGACGCCATCCTTCAAATCCGTGCCGCCATTCTGTTTGATAAACTCAAGCATATTGCAGGAAGTTGGCTCTCCCTGATACATCTGGAACACATAGCCATATTTCGTGCCCCCTTCGCCTGCATGTTTTTTGCTCATCTCCACTAACTCATCCCAGGTTGCCGGCGGTGTATCTACCACATCCTTCCGATAGTACAAAAGACCTACGTCTGTATAATTCGGATAGGCATATGCCTTGTCATTGTAGTAACAGGTAGATAAGGGACCCGCCACATACTCATCTGAAACCGCCGCCAAATTGTCTGTCACATCCATCAGCCAGCCTGCCGCTCCGAACTGTGAAACCCAGATAATATCACATTCAAATACATCCGGCTCCGTGTCCCCGGCGGCAAGCGATACCATCAGGCTCTTTTTTACATCATCGCTGTTGCCTGGCAGTACCTGATGGTCTACAGTTATATCGGGATATAACTTGTTGAATTCCTTAATCATCTCATCCAAAGTGCCAGTCTGGTCATTCTGGCTGACAAACGTCACTTCACCAGATAAATCAGAAGGATTTTCTTCTGATACATCTTCCCGGGAACTGCTCGCCGTTTTCCCATTTTCCGCATCCGAATCTGCCGAACTGCCGCCTGAATTCCCACAGCCAGTTAACAGCGTCAAAGCCAACGCTCCACACAAAACCATTGATAAAACTCTCTTTAACTTCATCTTCTTTCTCTCCCGTTCTTTTCATTTCATGATTTATAAACACAAGTAAAATTCCATTTATTAACATATCACGACATTTTTATATTTTATTTCCGAATTAGAATTAAATATTAATAATCTTATTGTTTTAGTTATACTAATTCTGAATTAGAATTAATATATTAATGATTAATAGATTTTCTTATGAATATGATTTGCTCATTTCAGAAAAACTATACTCAAACCATAAAAAAACTGCTGACGAACAAAGTGTGCAATCCCCCGGGAATTGTACACTTTTACGCTTTAGTGCGACAAGGTCTTTCCTATAAGAAAAAAACGTGCGGTCTTTTATGCACCTTTAACCCTATCAATTATCTGACAGCGGCAGCCTTACCTCCACCCTAAAACACCCCTCCTGCAGAAACGCCTCAATCCTCCCTCCCATCTGCTCCGTGAACTCCTTGGCAATGGCAAGTCCCAGCCCGGTAGTCCTGCGGTTTCTGGACTGGTCTGTGGTATAGAAGCGCTCAAAAATCTGCTGCAAATCTTTCTCCTCAATCTGTTCTGTCTCATTGGCGATAACGATTACCGCATAACTCTCCTCAGATGTGAGGGAAAAACGGTAATCCCCCTTTCCATGCACCAAGGCATTCTTGATGAGGTTTTCCAATATCCTGGAGAATGCGTGACTGTCCGCCTGAATAAATATGGGTTTGCTGCAGACTTCAACCTGCGGCTCTAAACCTTTTACTGTAAAATCTTCGTAAAACAGGGAAATGGTCTCCGCAAAAGAATTGCCCGCATTTATACGCTGCAGGTTTAGCTGAAACTCTCCCGCTTCCAGCCTGGCGTATTCAAAAAGCTGATTTAACATATCCCCCAGTTCTTCCAGCCTACGCTCCACAATCCGTAAATATTCCGCTTTTTTCTCCTCGGAAATGTCCGCTTTCGTCTGCAGCTGCACATAGCCTTTTACAGACGTCAGCGGTGTGCGGATATCATGGGAAATGCTGGTGATGCTCTCCCGGTAACTTCGGTTCGCCTTACTCAGGCAACGTTGATTCTGCCTGTATTTTTCAATTACTTGATTGAGGACATTGATAAATTCCTTTGTTTTCCCCACAGGATAAGCAGAGGTCAGCCAAAAATTGCTTTCCTCCGCTTCCAGAAATGATAACTGCTTTATGATATGATTGATTTGTTTTCGGTAGCAAATCAGGCGCAGCAGCAATATTGCCGCAAATGCCGCCAGAAAGGCTGCCAGCAATATGAACATTATTTCCATACGTCCCACCTTATACAAAATTACTGCGCCGAAACACATTTGTCATCAATGGCTATAACCATACTCCCACATTATTTCACATCTGCTTTCCGAAAATGCAGCACTCCCAGCACTGCGGCAATCAGAAACCACACCAGCGATACCACCACGCCGCGTACTATGAATTCTGTGGGAAAATCCGCAATCGGACAAGTCGACATCAAATCCAGCACCCAGTATTCCGATGGCTTCACCGCCATTCCATGGAACACAAGGTCAAGCCCGGCAGTAAGCGTTGTGGAAAACAGCAGCACGCCGATACTCACGGAAATTCCAGCCGCCAGGTTCCGGGTGAGTTCTCCCACCAGCAGATAGATTACAGCAACCACCGCGCCAAACAGGAACTGAAGCCCTACATAGACGGCAACATCTTCCCAAACTGTAACGGAAAACAGATCCCATCCCATGAACGGAATTCCCATGCATATCGTAACCGCTGCCACTGCCGCCTCAAATACCAGCATGAGCGTTAAGGTCGGAATCATTTTCGCAAAGAAGATGGTACTCCTCGAATATCCCTTGCCCACCAGATTTTTGATTGTGCCAGCGGAAAATTCACGTATCACAAAAATGCTTACCAACACTGCGGCAATGATTCCCACAAAATGACCTCCAAACATCTGCTGCAGTACGCCGATTACCCCAATCTCCTCCATCATGGATTTTGCTGCGCCATCCGCCCCCATACTCTCGCCACTTTGGGATACAACAACCCCTGCCGTGCCATTGGCAACTTCCCCCTGGTTGATTTTATCAATCATCACCAAAGAACCATAAAGCAATAACGCCAAAGCGGCCGCCACCAATATGCCAATATAAACAGCCTTGCTTTTCCTTAATTTATAAAATTCTGCACTGAGTAAATTAATCATTTGATGCACCTCCCAACAAATCCATGAAATAGCCTTCCAAATCCTGACCTGCAAGATAACTTTCTTTCAGACGTATGCCGCCCCCGACCAATTCCCGATTCATAATCCAGGAATTGCCAAGATCATCAAATACCCTGATAACACCTTCCTCTGGCACATCGTATTCCGTGATATGGCATTTTTCTTCCAAAATAGTGGCAGCACGCTGTGTATCACCCACAACTAATTTCACACAACGTCTGCATCTGCGTTTCAAATCTTCTGCCGCAAACTCCTCAATCAACGCACCTTCCTTGATGATTCCATAGCTGGTTGCTATCTTCGACAATTCCCCTAAAATATGGCTGGAAATCAGAATCGTAATCTGCTTTTCCCTGTTAAGTTTCGACAGGAGGTCACGGACCTCCTTAATTCCCTCCGGGTCCAATCCATTGATAGGCTCATCCAATATCAGAAAATCCGGGCTGCGAAACAACGCAATGGCAATCCCTAAACGCTGCTTCATGCCAAGGGAGAAATTCTTGACTTTCTTCTTTCCTGCCTGGGAAAGCCCCACGAATTCCAGCATTTCATCTACGGCGTGTCTGTCTGTTATGCCAAAACTCCTCCTTACAACCTCCAGGTTGTCACGCGCAGTCATTACTCCATAAAGCCCCGGCTGCTCTATCAAGGTTCCCAAACGCTGCCGCTGCTTTTCCAAATCTCCTGAGCCAAACAGTTCCATGCTTCCTGCCGCCGGAGCCGCAAGCCCAGCCACAATGCGCATGAATGTCGTCTTCCCAGCGCCGTTCTTGCCGATGAAGCCGTAAATATCGCCCTTTTTCACATGCATATTTACATGGTCTACCACGGTATGCCTACCATATATTTTGGTAATTCCATCCGTCTTCAATGCATAATCCATACTGTTCCTCCTGTACTGCGTTACTGAACCGCTTTATTACATTCTGCACCATCAATATGTAAATCTATGCGACCAATAACTGACCTTATATTTTATTACATGAGACAGTATAGCAAGCAGCTTTTTAGAAACATTAGGCAAAATATAAAGAAATCATAAAGTTATCCCATTTTAAATCCAATGCCCCACACTGTCTGGATATAAGTTTCATCTGAACAGACTTTGGCAAGCTTCTGACGGATATTGCTGATATGCACATTGACTGCATTCTCCTCCCCAACAAACTCCTCATTCCACACAGACTCATAGATATTGCTCTTGGTAAATACTTTCCCTGGATGGCGCATCAGCAGTTCTAAAATCAGATATTCCCGCTTCGTCAGGGACACCTCCTGCCCTGCAGCCTGTACCTGAAAATTTTCTGGATAAATCCTTAAATTTTTGTATGCCAAAACTTCCTTGGCACCAGCAGAATTTATGGCTTCCCCATTTTCTGTGCTGCGGCGCAGCACTGCCAGAAGCCTTGCCAGCAGCTCCTCCGTGTCAAAAGGCTTAACCACATAATCATCTGCCCCCGCCCGAAGCAATGACACTCTGGTCCGCACGTCATCCCGCGCCGAGGATACAATAACGCTGACTTGGGGATATTCCTCTTTGATGCTGCGCAGTACATCCTCTCCATCCATTCCTGGCAGCATCAAATCCAGAATCACTGCCGCCGGCACCCGCTTCTCCACGCAAAGCAGCGCTTCTGTCCCGGAAAATGCCTGCATTGTCTCATACCCTTGCCCTGTGAGGAGTTCCTTTAACATCAGGCTGATATCATTGTCATCCTCCACAATCAAAACCAATGTCGCCATAATCTGCTCCTTTTCTTCCTCAGAAGAGCAATTTCACACTTTAACATAGCAAATTGCCCCTTATCAGAATGATAAAATAGCCAAAGGCAAAATCCTGCCCCCGGCTATTCTTATCTGACGTCATGTCTCACATTGCTAAATGAGACCTGTCTTTAATTTCTTTTTCCAAAAAAATCTTCCACAGTCTTTATAATAAAATCTTCCGGCATGGTTTTTAATAAATATCCTTCCGGTTTTAAGCCCTTGACATTCTTCACGCTCTCCCTGTCGCTCCTGCCAGTGAGGAACATCACTGGAATATCGGCAATATCTTTATCTGAGCGAATCATCTCCAAGGTCTGCTTACCGTCACAGATAGGCATCTCATAATCCAGTAAAACTAAATCCGGGCGGTTGACTGCTATCATCTTAATAGCAGAAATGCTGGAATCAGACTCCAGGATATCATACTTGTCTGATAATAACTGCCTCATTCTGGCAAGTATAAACTCAGAATCATCTACCACAAGAATCTTAGGTCTGCGCTTTTCCTGCTCCTTGCCCTCTTTTACCAGATAATCCCTGACTGCATTCATGGCATTCTGATGATTGATTTCTGAGACAATCTTGCCGCTGAGAGGTTCAGCAGATACAGCACTGAATGCAAAATATCCCTCCTCCGTACTGAATAACAGGCTGCAGGAAGGATGCTCACGCTCAAAGGCTTTCAATAGCTGTTCATGGGTCAGCAAGCTTTCATCTTCCAGCGTCATCAAATCAAATGCCGGAATACGTTCCCTAATCTGCTCTAAAAACTGCCTTGACAGATAACGGGTGACATTCAGCACCATGTCATCCACTTTCGGGTACTCTGAGTTCATAATATTACTGATAATCTTCAGCAGAAGCCTGTCTTCAAAGACAAGCATAACCTGCCAACGCTCTTTCTTCTCTCCGCTGTATACCATACGGCAGCAGAATACTTTGCCGAAATCCTCGCCAGCATACTGCCCGCTTATCATCTTCGCTTTCAGCTGAAACATCTCCTGGACAAGCTGGATTATCGTGGCTTCCAATGCATCCTTTTCTTTCTCCTGCGGGATGTCTCCCCACTTACTGCCTGTCTTCCCTACAATTGCCTGATCTTCGGTCACTGTATGGGAAATGACCCAGCCAATGCAGACGCCCAGAAAATGCCGGATAGAATCTGCCGAATACCCGGACCTCTCCAGCTCCTCTTCCAATGCCGGTACCGTCTTATACCGGAAGTCATCATGCAGGTGCTTGTGAATATCATAATCACTATAGCCAATAGACTTCATATACTCTTCTTCATGTTCAAAATGCTTATCCGTATGGCCCTTCAGGTATTTAATGCCTTCCCTGCATACATGTTCACTCTTCTCCTCACGTTCACTGAGACTTAACAACTTATTCATCGTAGAAAAAAGTACCTGGTGCTCCTTATCGATAAAGTCCACACCAATAGCATAACTGTCATCCCACGCGATATGGCTCATGTTACATCTCCTCCATTTACAATATTTGTCATATTATAGCACAATTTCCATTTTTTGCGCAAGATGTCTTTGCCGTCAAAGACAGCAAGACCTTTTGGTATCATTAGAAAGAAACGAAAGTACGACGGTCTGTCAGTCATATCCATTTCCTAACATATTATATTCTTCAAAATTCCCAATGTTCAGCATATTCGTCACACATATTTTCCTGCCACTTAAATATCTCTCTATAAATCCAGCCGCATGTATATGGAAGCTTCCATCGGGCTGTCATTATAGCTTTCAATCTCATAAAACCCATATTTCCTGTACATATGCATTGCACTTTCCAAAAATGGCAGAGTATCCAGCAGCATATGCTGGTATCCAATATCTCTGGCGTCATCTATAATCTGGCGAATCAGAATCTGCCCTACCTTCCTCCCCCTGAACTGTGGTTTTACATATAGCCGTTTCAGTTCGCAATTGGCTGCGTCAACTTTCCTCAAACCGACACAGCCAGCTAATTCCCCATCACTGTATGCCAGATACAGCCTTCCTTCCGGCAATCCGTATTTCTTCTCCAGATGCTCCAGTTCGTCATCATAATTCTGCACCGAAAGATATTGCCTAAATGAAGAATCCCCTTCCATCAGCATATCTGTATATTCTGAAAACAGGCTGCGGACTTTCTGCTGAAAATTATATGCTAACATCAATCTTACTGCCATCCCTGTACCTCCAAACCTATGTTATCCTTGTACATTTTAGCATATTCTCCCGCCATCCGCAATCAAGGATTCCCCAATATGAACGCAAAATTTTCTTAATTGACAAAGACCTTTACAGACAGTATAATATCAATCAAAAATGCAGCTTCTGTACTTAGGAGGAAAGATTATGGGCATTGCAGAAAAAAAATATAAGTCGGCGCTGGATGAATACATTAATAAAGTCTACATATTGATATTACTTTTAGTCCCTGGTGCTTGTCAGTGTGCGGGCTTGCTTTATACTACGGAAAAACTACTCGGTTTTTTCCCAACAGTCAGTTGGACTGCCCTGGTTATTTTTGACGCTACCTGTCTTCTCTATCTTTGTATCGGAATTTATTTTGTACGCACAGGATTCGCAGAGGGATATGTCTCCCCCCTCAAATTGAAGTCTGCCAAAATATTTCTTGTCATCATTATGTTTATCCAATATAATTTTATCCTTTATATGATTCCATCCACGGAATTCTGGGGCTATGCACTGTTATTCATCATAGCTGTAGCTCTTTTTCTCGATGTAAAAATAGTACTGATAACGTCATTAGGAATTTTAGCTTCATTAGCCATATCCTGGTTTGTCAGCGGTGATACGCTGCTCCCCATACGGGATTCTTTGTTTATACCAAATTTCATTGCGCGCATTGTCTGCCTGATACTGACAATATTTTTCATTATCGTATTGACATATTTAGTAAGCCACATTCTGGTCAACGCCAAGAAAGGTGAAATGGAGCGCAATAATGAGAAAGTTATGAATATCCTTAACTCTGTACAGGCATTGTCGGGCAGGCTGCAGACGGCGGGAACATCTCTCTCTCAGATTTCAGAGAATGAGAGTTCATCTGCCGAAGCACTTGCTGCTACCAGCGAACAACTGGTGGAATGCAGCAATGTATTAGGCTCCAAAACAGAAGAGGGCTTATCCAACCTAAGCGAATTAAGAGAATGGGTAACTGTCGTTGCCGACAATGTCGAAAAAGTAGAGGCTGCCTCCAAGAATCTGCTGGATAAATCCATGGAAAACAGGGAATTATTAAATAATTTACATTCCATCAATGGAGAAGTGTCGGCTTCCATGGAGACCACAACCGATATCGCCCGGAAATTATCCGATGCCGTACAGGAGATAGATGTCACGTTAAACTTAATCAGCGATATTTCAGAATCGACCAATCTACTGGCATTAAATGCCGCCAT
Source organism: uncultured Lachnospiraceae bacterium (assembly GCA_947565885.1). Taxonomy (GTDB): domain Bacteria; phylum Bacillota; class Clostridia; order Lachnospirales; family Lachnospiraceae; genus Petralouisia. Next base: position 15,081 of record CANOHX010000012.1, on the reverse strand, counting down.
TGAAGCCGCCAGGGCCGGTGAGGCTGGCAAAGGTTTTGCCGTTGTGGCAACTGAGGTGGGCAGCCTTGCCAACAGTACGCAGGATTCATTAAAAGAAGTGAAACGCGTGATTGAACGTGTGCAGAGCAACGTGAGAGAAATCACTATACAAATTGCAGAAAACTCTTCCAAGCTAGGAACGCAGAATGAGCACTTTTCCAACGTATTCCGCAGCATAAAGGAGATGACAGAGTTGCTCAATGTCTCTGTCTGCGCCATTGACAAAATGAGCGAAGCGCACGATAAACAGACAGAAGTTATCCGCAAAACAGTATCTATCAATCAAGATATCGCTAACAGCATTCACAATGAAAATGAACAGTTTGTCTCCATCAACTCTATGGCAGGAAGAAATGCTGGTGATACCGCTGAGGTTGCAGCACAGGCAAATGCAATCAATGAAATGGTTGATGAGATGAGCCGGATATTGCAGATGGATGAAGCGTAATTTTCTGCGAGAAATCAGCGTATGTAAGTAACTTTGACACTGATCCTTACATATGATAATAGCAACTTATGTTTTAATAATTATTTCAAAAAACAAATAATAATGAAAAGGATTGCCATGACAGATTCAGACTCTCAACAAATTGCCAACAAAGTATCTTTGATTGCAATTACCGCAAATCTGGCACTGTCTGCCGTCAAGCTTTCAGCTGGAATTGCTGCCCATTCCCAGGCCATGGTCAGCGACGCCATACACTCGGCTTCAGACGTGTTCAGCACGGTTGTTGTAATTATCGGCATTAAACTGGCTTCCAAAGAGCCTGACAAAGAACACCCCTACGGTCATGAGCGCTTAGAATGTGTAGCCGCCACTATCCTGGCAATGGTTCTCTTTATGACCGGACTGGGTATTGGCATGGAAGCCGCAAGAAATATTTTTAACAGCAATTCTAACGATTTGAAAACACCAGGCATTTTGGCGTTAATAGCAGCAATCCTATCAATTGCTGTTAAAGAAGGAATGTATTGGTACACCAGGCATTATGCGAAAAAAATTGATTCCAACGCTTTAATGGCAGATGCATGGCATCACCGTTCCGATGCATTCTCATCTGTCGGGGCATTGATAGGAATTGCTGGGGCAAGGCTTGGTTTTCCCCTTATGGATCCCATTGCCAGCCTGGTAATTTTTATTTTCATCGCTAAAGCTGCGTTTGATATTTTTAAGGATGCTATGGATAAGATGGTCGACCATTCCTGTGATGAAGAAACCGAAAGACATATTTACGACTGCGTCATGAATAACAGTCATGTCATAGGCATAGACCTGCTGCAGACACGTATTTTCGGCAACAAAATTTATGTAGACGTGGAAATCCAGGCAGATGCATCGTATACCCTGGAGGAAGCACATCATATAGCGGAGACTGTACACAATGATATCGAACAGAACTTTCCCAGAGTAAAACATATCATGGTACATGTGAATCCCGCATTTCACACCAAGTAAACCATTGGGCAGCGCCAAACCTCACACAGATAATTTCTGAGTAAGATGGTAACAGCGCTGCCCGGATTTCTCTTCAGATTCCTTTACTGCTTTTTCCCTGTAATATCGCCCATAGCATCTTCGCTGCCAGCAAAGATAAAATAATTTCTGCGCACATGGAAGCATAAGTCATTCCATACAAAGGTATGCAGTAGTTGAGCAATACCAGTGCCGGAATTTCCAGGACAATCTTCCGCAAAAATGCAAACAGCAGCGATTTTTTCCCCGCACCAACCGCCTGGAAGACCCCAACAGTCGTATAGTCAAGACAGGCAAAGGGCAAGGCAAACAAAAAGCCGACCAAAAAACGGGAACCATAAGAAACTACTGACTCATTCTTAATAAAGAGTCCAATCAGGCTGCCGGACGCCAGGCTGCCCGCCACAGCCACGAAAAACAGCATCAGGATGGTCCGTTTCAAGAGATACATCACTGCTTCTTTCATACGCTCCCTGTTCCCGCTTGCGTAATTATAACCGACAAACGGCATGATTCCCTGTGTAGCCCCCAACGTTATCTGCAAAGGAACCATCTGAATCTTCTGCACAATTCCCATCGCTGCCACTACCTCCGAGCCATAAACAGTAGCAAAGTTATTAAAAACTGTCATTCCCGTTACATTCAAGAGATTCTGTACCGCTGCCGGAATCCCTACGCCAAATATATCGGCAATCACCGATTTCTCAAAAGAAAAACGCCGGATATCAATACAGACGCAAGTGCGGCTGCGTCGGATATATAGCAAAACCAGAAAGTACAGACATGCCACACAATTAGAAAGGAATGTGGCAAATCCAGCTCCTGCCGCACCCATGTTAAGCCCCATGGGCAAAATAAAAAAAGGGTCCAAAATCATATTCAAAATACAACCGCTCATGGTACCTATGCTGGCATGTATGGCATTTCCTTCCGACCGCACCAGATAGGCAAACACCACATTGAGAATAGATGGAATCGCCCCAAAAGAAACAGCCCATCTCATATATGCCGAAGTGGCGGCAAAATTATCCATATCCGCTCCCAGCAAACGAACCAGCGGATTTAAGAATGCCCATGTAAGCAAAAAGAACAGCCCGGCACAAAACAGGGCGCAGTAAAAACCGAAAGCAGAACAGTCCTTAACCTTTTCCGGCTCTCCTTTGCCAAGCAGACGGCTCATCGCACTTGATGTCCCGACGCCAAACAGGTTATTTATGGCATTGAATGCGAGCAGCGCCGGGGCTGCCAGCGTAACCGCAGCGGTCTGTACCGGGTCATCCAGCAGGCCGACAAAATATGTATCCGCCAGGTTATAGATGACCATCACAAGTGAACTGATAATCGTTGGTATCGCCAGCCTGACAACAGCGGTGGAAACTTTTGCTTGTTCAAATAATTCTGTATTACTCCGTTCTGACATGATATCGCTCCTTTTCATTGCAGCACAATCCAACGACCTTTTTTGGCAGAGCCTTCACGGCAAATGATTCCATCCCGCTGCATTTTTTCCATGTTTTTCCTAATCCATGCTTTTGAGTATCCCAACTGATCCGCCGCTTGCTGCTGAGTAATACCAGGCTGCTTAAGCAATAATTTTATTAATCTCTTTTCTATAGGACCCATGCTTCTTTTTTCTGTCTCTATGCCATTTTCTATGTCATTAGCTGTTTTTTCTGTACTACTTTCTATGTCACTAGCTGTTTTTTTTGTACTACTTTCTATGCCATTAGCTGTTTTTTCTGTGCTACTTTCTATGTCACTAGCTGTTTTTTCTGTGCTACTTACATAACCCATGTCATCATTAGCTTTCATTTCAGAATTATCTTCTGAATTACTTCTTCCCCTCCTAAAAAAAACCACTCGGAATCCATCGCCAAATTCCTCAATAATGGGTTGTTGCAAATTATGTTCCCGGCAGCTTTTTTGAATTCTGCCAAGCCCAGTTCCCCAAGCCTCAACAATTCCATTAATTTCTGCACCTCTATTAATATGGCGCAGAACAAATTTATAGGCTTCATCAATCTGCTGATAAATCGGACCTCCAAATTCTTTCCGGTCAATAAATTCATCGCGTTCTATCCCCGTCTTACACAATTCTAACGCTCTTGCCTCATTATATTCCATACCAATTTCTTGCAGGGAATCAAAATAAACATGTTGTCCTTCCAATTCTAATTCCTGTAATAATCTTGTATCTGCGGGACGGCAGGTCTTTTCAACCAACAGTATCGCCTCCAATTGACAACGCATCTAAACACTCATACTACTCTTTAAATTACTATAAATCAAGACTCATTTATAATATCCTTCCACACCCAGCCCAAAAGTTGCCCAATAGTTTGCCTGTTTCATCTCATATTCATACTCTTCTTTGCTTAACGGCTCGCCGCTTTCCCTTGCCTCCTCCTCCATTTCTAAGACGTCGTCCGGGATTCGCGGTCTGTATACCCCTATGCTGGTTTCCAAAAATCCATAGGAATAGCCGTTTTCGCTATCGTCAATCTCTCCTTGATTATGCTCCGACAAAACTGCATATACCTCATCAGCAGCAACTCGGAAAGGACAAATCCCATATACTTCAGGCTGCAGCCTGCTGTCATACCCAGCTAAAAATTCAATGAATTCAAGTTCATTGTCACTATTAAAATCAAACCGCAGCTCATTATGATAATAATAATAAGAAGAATTCTTCCATCTGTCCGGCTCTCCGAGAATTTCTTCCACCGCTTCCCTGGAACAATGGAGCGAAATTTCCTTACCGTTTAATACTATGCCCTCTAAGGGTTTTACCTGTACTTTCATTGTAGTCTGCCTCCTTACCGCGTTTCTCCATCCACCTATGTACTATCCCCTGTTTCGCAGATACCGAAAAACGCTGTTCATAAATTTGCAGATGGATTCATTGACGCAATACGCACGGCTGCCGCCATCCCTCCGTCGCCGTAAGACGGGCTTTCCATAAATTCATTTGATATTTTGCTGAATCCTTGCCCATGTAATTTCGCATGTATCATTTCACTTTCCCAGCCATAAAGCCTGGAAATAGATGCAGCCTCAATTCCCAAGATTGCCTCCGTCATATGTTCCTGATAAACATTCATATGCTTTTCCATGATATAACGCATAATCTGCAGCCGCTTTTCCATGCTCTTTATATTTGATGACGCAGGTGTGGTACGATAATTTATCAGCGGCTTTTCCACAATTCCAATATATGTATCAGGGTCAGTTTCCAACATGCTTAAAAAGAAGTCCCAATCTTCAAAACCACTGCGCATTGTTTCGTCATACCCACCGCATTGCCGCCATGCTTCGCGGCGGAAAATATGTGTTGCGGGACAGCAATTACGCGCCAGGAACGCAACAGTACCTCCCCCATGCGGATGTACGATAGCGTCAAGAACACCAAAGGTATGCATCCAGGAAGATGCGGCAACCATGGATGCATTTTCATTTAACAATTGACTGACTTCTTCAATAAAAGAAGGTTCCAGGCTGTCATCCCCATCAAGCACCAGCACCAACGGAGCCTTGGCTTCACCGATACCTGCATTCCTCGCTGCCGACACCCCTTTATTGGGCTGGCGGATGACCAGCACCGGAACGGACAGGTCACTATCTGCTTCTATCTCTTGCAAAACAGTTCTAGATTCTTCATCCGTTGTGCCATCGTCCACAATGATAATCCTTTTCGGTCTTGCAGTCTGGCGGCACAAGGAATGGACAGCTTCATAAATCATCGATTTCTGATTAAAACTCGTAATAACAGCTTCAATTTCATTATTCGTATGCACAAAATTTGCCATTGCAGTTCCCCTTCCGATATATGGATAAAACTATATATGGTTAATATTAACATATTTCCGTATTAGAAGCACGTAATTTTTCATTAAAAAACGCTGACTCCCATTACCTGAGCCAGCGTTTCCTGCATCTCTACAAAATTTCACTATAAACTAAGCTGGGACACAATTCCCTTGATTGTCTCCACGGAATGGCTAAGCGCTTTTTCCTCCTCCTCATTCAACGAAATCGGCACATGGGTTTCCACCCCATCTGCCCCGACAATCGCCGGCATACTGAGGGCAATCCCATCAATTCCGTAATATCCATGCATGATGGCTGACACTGGCAGGATAGATTTTTCATCCCTGACAATGCTTTCACAGATACGTTTGACGGACATGGCAATACCATAGTAAGTGGCATCTTTTTTCTCAATTATCTCGTAGGCGCTGTTCTTAACATCCTCTGCAATCTCCCGCATCGCCTGCGTATGGTTGAAATGTCCGCGCATTTCACAGAAATCATCCAGCGGAATGCCCGACACGTTCGTGCTGCTCCAGGCAGCAATCTCACTGTCGCCGTGCTCGCCGATGATAAAGGAATGGAGGTTGCGGCTGTCTACGCCTAAATGCTCACTCAATGCATATTTCAGCCTTGCCGTATCGAGGACTGTCCCAGCTCCTATAACCCTGTTTTCTGGGAAACCGCTCAGTTTTACGGCGGCATAAGTCAGGATATCCACTGGGTTTGACACAATCAGCAAAATGCCTTCAAATCCATGTACGGCAATCTTGGGAATAATATTTTTATAGACTGCAATGTTCTTATTCACTAAGTCCAGCCTGGTCTCATCCGGCTTCTGGTTTGCGCCCGCCGTTATAATGATGATTCCTGCATCTGCAATATCCTCATAATTTCCGGCATAAATCTTCATCTGCCCGGCAAAGGGAATGCCGTGGGCGATATCCATTGCCTCACCGTCCGCTTTATCGAAATCAATATCAAGCAGTACCATCTCCGTAAACAGCTTGCTCTGCATGAGGGCAAACGCCGTGGCAGAACCGACAAACCCGCAGCCAATTACCGCCACTTTCCCTGGTTTCATCTGTCTTTCCATTCTTACCTCTTTCCCGCCCGCCATGCAGATAGAAAGCCGTAACTGCTGCGGACATCTTATTTCTGTAACAACTCATATTTATTTAAGATGTCCGCCAATGATGTTTTTATTCACATACAATTAGAAATTACTCTCAAAAAATGCCTTGATTCCTTCACAGGCAGCATCCTCATCTGCGCCTTCCACTTCCACAACTACCGTGTCCCCACATTTTACGCCAAGCCCCATAACAGCCATTAATTTCGTGGCAACTGCAGATTTGCCATCCTTTACGATGCGCACTTCACTCTGGTATTTTTTAGCTTCTTTCACCAGAAGCCCTGCCGGCCTTGCGTGGATTCCCACTTCATCCTTAATCACATAATCAAATTTCTGCATCACTTTGTCCTCCTTATATTTGTTATATTTTTATATTTTCCACAGAACGTATGCCCTGCGGAATATGTTCCACAACATACTTATACATAAGCAATTCTCAAACACTTTAAGAAATCTCCCGGATACGTTTGCGCAACGGCAGCACCATAGACGGAGAGACGGACAATTCATCAATACCCATTTTAACAAATGTTTCCGTAAGTTCCAGGTCAGCTCCTAATTCTCCACAGATTCCCGCCCATTTTCCATGTTTGTGGGCGTTGTCAGTTATCATCTGAATCATTGCCAGAATTGCTTCATGATGCGGATTGTAAAAATCATCCAGCTTTTCATTCTGCCTGTCAATGGCAAGCGTATACTGCGTCAGGTCATTGGTGCCCACACTGAAAAAGTCAACCATCTGCGCCAGTTTATCGCTGACCATCACCGCTGCCGGCGTCTCAATCATTATGCCCTGCTCTGGATCTTTGAATGTTATCTGCTCTTTCCTCAGCTCCTCCTTGACTTCCTCCACAATCGCATAAATCTTTTCCACTTCCTCCGTGGAAGTTATCATCGGATACATGATGGACAGATTTCCGTAGACGGTAGCACGGAACAATGCACGAAGCTGCGTCTTAAATATATCCGGCTGTTTGAGGCAGATGCGGATGGCACGGTAACCCATGGCAGGATTATCCTCTTTGCCCAAATTAAAATAATCCACCTGTTTATCCGCCCCAATATCAAGCGTGCGAATGATAACTTTCTTCTCACCCATGGTCTGAAGCACCTGCCGGTATGCCTGAAACTGCTCTTCCTCACTGGGGAAATTATCCCTGCCCAGATAGAGGAATTCGCTGCGGAAAAGCCCTACGCCGCCCGCATCGTTTTCCAGGGCATAACCGACGTCCCCGATACCGCCGATATTGGCGAAGACATTGACCTGCCTGCCGCTTAAAGTCACATTTTCTTTTCCTCTCAGTTCCTGCAGTAGCTGTAATTTCTCCTGCTCTTTTTTTATCTTGCGCTCCGCCTCTTCACAGACAAATTCATTCGGCTCAAAGACAACCTCCCCCTGTACGCCGTCCACGACAGCTTTCATCCCAGACTGAATTTTATCCAAATCCAAAGGCACGCCAATCAAAGCCGGAATATTCATCATCCGCGCCAATATGGACGTATGGGAATTAGCGGAACCATGGACCGTGACAAACGCCAGGATTTTTTTCTTGTCCATCTGCACCGTCTCGCTGGGGCTCAAATCATCTGCCACGATAATGGACGGCTCTTTGAAGTTGAGCCCGGCATCCTGATTGCCGCTGACACACTGCACCAGGCGGTTGGATATATCTTTGACGTCCGCTGACCTGGCTTTCATATAATCGTCATCCATCCCGGCAAACATCTCTGAAAAATTATCTCCAGTCACCGCCACGGCATACTCTGCATTTACCTGTTCCGCACGAATCATATTGTAAATAGCATCCAGATAATCCTCATCTTCCAGCATCATCTGGTGTACTTCAAAGATTGCCGCGCTGGCCTCGCCCACCTCGACCACTGCCTTTTCATACAATGCCTGCAGCTGTTCCTGAGCAGTTTTCACTCCCTGCTCGACTTTTGCCACTTCTTCTTCTGGACGGTCCACTTTCCTGCGTTTTACTTTCTGGTCCTCATTTTTCAGCACCACCACCGGACCAACTGCGATGCCTTTATACACTGGTTTCCCATAAAATTTCACCATATCCTGCCACCTCCGCTGCTTATCCTTTCACTAAAACAAACCAACATAAATATCTGTCGCCTGACGATTAAGCCACGCTATCTATTCGCTCTGGCACACTGTTTTGCTGCCGCATAAAGTTTCTCTTTCATACCGCCTTGCTGCTGCATGAAGCTTCTCTTCCATACCGTCTTACTGCCGCATGGATTTTATCTGCCAATTCTTCGGTCAGTTCTTCTTTCTTGACCCGCCACCGCCAATTCTCTCCCGTAGTGGAGGGCACGTTCATCCTCGCGCGGTTGTCATAGCCCAGCCAATCCTGAAGCGGTATCACGCACAGCTTTGATACGCTTGCCATCGCCGTACATACCAGCGAAAAATATATCTCTTCATCCTTGCTCTTAAAATCACAGAGATACTCCCGCACGCACTGCCGCTCCTCTTCTTTCAGTCCCTCGCAAAACCACCCGGTGACTGTCTCGTTATCATGCGTCCCTGTATATACCACGCTGTTTCTATCGTAATTATACGGCAGGTAATCATTGGCATTCCCGGAATCCCGGGAATCAAAAGCAAATTCCAGTACTTTCATGCCCGGATAGCCGCTGTCCGCCACCAGCTTGCGCACGGAATCCGTCACATAACCCAAATCCTCGGCAATGATTTCCCGCTTGCCAAACACCTGCTGCACCTTCTCAAACAGGGCAAGCCCCGGTCCTTTCTGCCATTTTCCTTCCCTGGCGTCCGCTGCCCCATAGGGAATCGCATAATACTCGTCAAATCCCCGGAAATGGTCAATCCGCACCACATCATACATACGGAAACAAAACTGTAGCCGCCGCAGCCACCAGGCAAATCCGCTGGCGCGGTGATATTCCCAGTCATAAAGCGGATTTCCCCACAGCTGCCCCACAGCTGAGAAGCCATCCGGCGGACAGCCGGCAACTGCCTTGGGCTTGGCATGTTCGTCAAATTGGAATAACTCTTTGCCCGCCCAGGCATCGGCGCTGTCCATAGACACATAAATCGGGATATCGCCAATAACCTCTACGCCCTGGCTGTTCGCATAGTCCTTTAATTCCAGCCATTGGCGGTAAAATTCAAACTGCAGAAATTCATAATAACAAATCTCCTGCTTAAGCTCTTTTTTCTTCTTCTTTAAGACCTCTTCTTTCCTGTATTTTACATCTTCTTCCCACAAAATCCAAGGCTTACCGTCATTTTCTTCTTTCAGCGCCATAAACAGCGCATAATCTTCCAGCCAATCCCTCTCTTCCTCCTGAAATCTGAGGAATTGCGCATTCTCCTCAATGCGGCTCCCCTCAAAGGCTTTCCGTAACAAGGCAAATCTGTTTTCATACAACAGGCCGTAATCCACATACCGCTCCTCGGTCCCCCACTCGGCCTCCTCGCATTCCTCCTGCGTCAGCCATCCATAGGAAACCAGCTTTTCCAGGCTGATATAGTAAGGATTGCCGGCAAAAGCAGAAAATGACTGGTAGGGGGAATCCCCATACCCTATCGGGCCTAGCGGAAGGATTTGCCAGCAGCTCTGCCCTGCCTTTTTCAGAAAATCCACCCATTCATATGCTTCTTTAGAAAAACAGCCAATCCCATACGCAGACGGCAGGCTGCTGACTGGAAGCAAAATTCCACTTTTTCTCATTCTTCTTCCTCGCTTCCTCCTATCTCACGAATTTCTATCAAAATCCCAAAATGGTCTGAAATCACCGGCTCCTCTTTGCCGGAAAATACAATGCGCGAAGATACGACGTCAGCCGGGTAGTTTGACCAGATATAATCAATGCACAGGCCTCGTTCTGCTTCCTCGCTCCATCCGTCAATCTTTCCCGGAACCGTCACCTCATGTCCGTCATTTCCGGCAAGCAGCCATGTGTCCAGATAGCCATAGCTTTTCACATAATCATAACCTGTATTCCTCTCGTCTGCCGGACTGTTGAAATCACCCATCAGAAAAATATTTCCCGCTTTTTCAGACAATGCTTCCTGCAGCCGGTCCATCTGTCTGGCAAACGGTTCCTCCTCATCCTCCCACCAGCCCAGATGGGTACATACAAAACAAGTCTCCTGCCCTCCGATACGGACGTCTGCCGCTATCGCCTTTCTCGTCTTCCAATTCTGGTAATCCCGGGAATCGGAAAGGTAATGCGTCTTCACATGTTCGATGGGGAACCTGCTGATTACAGCAAGCCCCTCATCAAATATCCCATATCCTGTTTTTATGCCGTCCCAGGTCCAGTCATACCGGCAGCCTTTTTGCTCCAGCCTTTGCATAAGCTGCCATACATAATTATCCTGACGGATAACCGTCTCCTTATCCGCTTTCACAATCTCCGCGCTCTGTGTCTGGCATACCTCCTGCAGGGCAATTACATCAACCTGCCGTTGCACAATAAAATCTGCCAGGTTCCCAATATTTTCCTGAAATACATCTTGGGGCATATCCACGCTATGGCTATGCGTATTTAATGTCATGATTTTCATAATATTTTCCTCTTCATTCCGGCTGGCTGAACTGCCACTATAAAATATCGTTGATATCTGATTTCAGAACATCTGCTTTCGGTCCATATACCGCCTGGATACCATTATCTTTCTTAATCAGCCCCATGGCTCCCTGCGCTTTCCATTCTGGAAGCTCCGCAACTTTATTTACATCCTTGACCGTCACGCGCAGCCGCGTCATGCAGGCGTCTACCAGCGTAATATTTTCTCTTCCTCCAAGCAAGGCAATAATCTTCTCTGCCTGTTCGCTTCCGCCAGCAGCAGATTTCTCACCGCTCTCGCCAGTTTCCTCCTCATCGAGGTAATTGCCCAAACGCCCTGGTGTGGCATACTTAAACTTGCCAATCATAAAGTACGCAACCACATATCCAATAGCAAAAAATACCACTACGCTGATAATAAAGTTTATGATATCTCCGCCAAGCCCCGCTTTCAACGACATGGGAATCCGCGTGATAAATTCCAGATTGCCGAAAGAATGGAGACGGAGGTCGAAAACGCCAGCCAAAGCAAACGCCAACCCTTGCAAAATCGCATAAACAATGTATAACGGCAATGCCGCAAACATGAACATGAACTCCAACGGCTCTGTAACGCCTGTCAGGAATACGGCTGCCACAATAGAGATAAATACAGATTTATACTGCTTCTTTCTCTCTGGCTCCACGCGGCGGTACATTGCCAGCGCAAATCCCATCAAAAGACCGGTAGCCCCTATCATCTGCCCAACCTTAAAACGCGCCGGAGTCACGGTTGTGAGAAGTTCATTGTAAGCCGCCATATCTCCGGCGTCTTTGAAGTTAATCAAATCTGTGACCCAAGCCAGCCACAAGGGGTCCTGCCCAAATACCTGCGTACCCGCATTTGCCCCGGTAAGTACGGTATAAGTACCGCCGAAAGACGTATAATTCATAGGAATCGTCAGCATATGATGCAGTCCGAACGGAAGCAGCAGACGCTCCAGCGTTCCATAGATAAACGGCGCCAACACCGGCGAGGTATCGGAAGAATTGGCAATCCAGATACCAAAGTTGTTAATTCCGGTCTGCACAACCGGCCAGATGACACTCAGCACCAACGCTGTGACCGTAGAGTAGAATATAACCACCAACGGCACGAAACGCTTGCCATTGAAGAACGATAACGCGTCGGGAAGCTTACGGAAATTATAATATTTATTATAGGCAATTGCCCCTACAAACCCGGCAATGATACCTACGAACACACCCATATTCAAAGCCGGCGCATTGAGCACATTTACAAAATAATCCGCTACCGGAATCTCCTGCCCAAACAAAGTATACGTGACGGCGTCCGCAGAATTCAGCATATCCGCTGTCACGCCAAACACAACGCCCGTAACTTTATTAATCAGCACAAAGGAAATGACTGCTGCAAATGCGCCGCCAGCCCGCTCCTTTGCCCATGAACCGCCAATAGCCGCTGCAAACAGAATATGCAGGTTATTGATGATTGCCCAGCCAATCTCTGCAATCGTATTGCCCACAGTATGCACGATTTCGGCATCTCCTCCGGCAATGACAATCAGATTTCCAATACTAATCATCAGACCTGCCGCCGGCATCACGGCAATGACGGTCATCAGCACTTTCCCTAATTTCTGCAAAAAGTCAAAATTGATTGCAAGCTTCTTTTTCTTCTTGGGCGTTTCCTCTGCCGCCTGTTTATGCTCATCCTTATCTTTGACGCTTTCTGTCTGTTTATTCCCCTCTTTGCCTTGACTGCTTTCTGTCGTTTTTTGCTCTTTTCTGTCCTCCGCATTCGATGTCTGTTCACCCGCCGAAGCAGCCGCGCCGCTCTTTACAAGCACATCCCCGGCTTTCACTTCGCCATAGGTAAATTCCAGTTCCTCATCGTCTGCGCCATCGCAGATTACCACCGGCGTTACCGTATTGATTCCCTGAGCTTTCAAAAATTCCATGTCCGCTTCGGCAACCAACTGTCCTGCTTTTACCTTATCTCCTTCCTGCACATGGGAAGTAAACCCTTTGCCCCCAAGCGCCACGGTCTCCAACCCGAAATGCACCAGCAGTTCCACGCCGTCCTCCGACGTAAACCCATATGCGTGGAGCGTCTCAGCTACCGTAGCGACGGTCCCATCTACCGGGCTGTAGATTGCGCCATCTGAGGGCATGACTGCTGCTCCGTCTCCCATAATTTTCTCTGCAAAGACGTCATCCGGAACTTGTTCTATCGGGATTGCCTTGCCATTCAGCGGAGATAAAATCTTAATTTCTCCCATTTTTCCTTCCTCCTGTCCTTTTTTGTAATAATTTATATTTTCATGCAACTTTTATATTTCTTTGCATGATTATTTGCATTTGTATTGCACTCCGTTTTTCTTTATATATTAAATATATCGCGTTTTTACAATTTTATCAATACTTCTTTTCTTCCGCATGTTACTTTCTATGTTTTGCACAATTTGCATTTATAATTTGCGTTATAATGCGCTATCTTTTGCACTGTTTTGCACAATTTGTAAATTTTTGTTTCTAGATTTTTAGTTTCCCAATTTCTATAAATTGCCTGATTGTTTTCGTACCAAAAGGTCTTACTGCCTTGGGCAGCACAGACATCTTGCACAAAATAGAGAAATCTCAACTCTTCATTACATTGACTTTTGCCGCAATATTTCTTATACTAAGTATGAAACATATTGCGCACAGAAAGCAATTTTTGTGCGTAAAAAATCTGATTTGAGGATAAGGAACATATTATGAGCATAACAATCAAAGAAGTGGCACGGCTGGCCGGCGTATCGCCGTCCACGGTATCGCGTACCTGCACCAACCACCCATCCATCAGCGAGCAGACCAAAGAAAAAGTAAGAAAAGCCATGCAGGAGCTGGGCTATGAACCCAACACCCCGATTGCTTCCCCCAATACCAAGACCATCGGCATAGTGCTGCCTGTTTCTGAAAAAGATACTTACGAGAACTCTTTCTTCCTGGAAACAATGCGCGGCATCAGCCAATTCTGCAACCAGAAACAATATTTTACTACCTTTATCACCGGTGCATCTACGGATGAAATCTTGCAATGTATCCGCCAGATGTCAAAAGAAGAGCGGTTAGACGGCATCATCCTCCTCTACTCCTCCCGCCAGGACCCGATTGTCGACTATCTCTATGGGGAAGGCATTCAGTTTGTCATCATCGGGAAAGCCGACAAATATATCCAGGATACCGTCTATATTGACAACGACAACATACAGGCGGCCAGAGACGCCACCTCCTACCTGATTTCCCTGGGGCATACGCGCATCGCCTATCTCGGCTGCGACAGCGCCCGCATTTTCTCTGCGGACCGCAAATCAGGATATATTTTAGCGCTGACGGAACAGAATATTCCTTTCCGCCCGGAATATTATATTGAAATTCCTTTCATTCCTTACGAGGATTCGGAGGAGTTAAAAAAGACGCTCTCCATGGAAGAACGTCCGACGGCTTTTATTGCTAACGATGATATTCACGCATTGGTGCTGGCACATACGGCATCACAGATGAATCTGCGGATTCCTGAGGATTTGTCAATTGTGTCCTTCAACAATTCCATCGCTGCCAGGCTGACCTCCCCGCCGCTGACTTCCATTGATATCAATTCTCGTCAGCTCGGCATTGAGGCTGCCTCGCAGATTATCAACCATATCGAGAATCCTTCACTGCTGCCGACTAAAATTATCGTTCCGCATCATCTGGTGGAACGCAAAAGCTGTGCCAAAATAGGAAATTAACAACTGCGGCTCCAGCCGCTTATACACAAGTTCAGCAGCCCCGCGGGCAATCATCGAATGATTCCCAGGAACAAACCGATACCAGAAGCGGAACATATTATCCTCAATGGCGTAAAGCGATTTCCGCGATTCCTTTTCCCCATAAGGCGTTTCCTTTCGGATGATACCTAAGGATATCAGATTTTTCACATAGGTAGCGCAAACGCTGGTGCTCTCGCCTACTTTGCTTGAAATCTCCGCCATGCGGGATGAGCCAGTTGCAATAGCTTTATAATGCTATTATTACAGCTATTGCAACT
>CANOHX010000011.1 GCA_947565885.1 uncultured Lachnospiraceae bacterium | reverse complement strand
AAATCCCATTTCTCCCGGTTGCGCCAGTCCTCATCCGTAATTTTCCAGCGTTTGGCAGGATTATTCTGACGGTCATTGAAACGCTCCAACTGTACGTCTTTGTCAATCTGTACCCAGAATTTGATAATCACAGCGCCCCAATCGGACAGTTCCTTTTCAAATTCATTGATTTCATTGTAGGCGCGGCGCCAGTCATTTTCTGAACAGAATCCTTCCAGCCGCTCCACCATGACCCTGCCATACCAGGTACGGTCAAAGATGGTAACATGCCCCGTCTTGGGCAGACGCGTCCAAAACCGCCACAGATAATGCCTTGCCTTCTCATGCGGCTCCGGGCTGGCAATCGGCTGCACCTCATATCCCCGCGGATCCAAGGCGCCGGTAATTCGTTTAATATTCCCGCCTTTTCCTGCAGCATCCCATCCTTCATAGGCAATGATAACCGGAATCTTCTTGCGGTAAATCTCATTATGCAGCCTCCGCAATTTATCCTGAAGCTCCTGCAGTTCACGCTTATAAACATCATCTGCAATTGTCTTATCCAAGGGGATATCGGCAAGTCTGGGAACCTTCTCCAAAGGAAATACATTCTGCAGAAGCGGAACGGCAAGCGTACTGTTCTGCAGCGCCGTCTCAATCCCGCTCGTCAAAGTCTCAAGCACCTGCAGCTGGGCCCATTTCCTGCTCTGGGCATCTATAATATACCAAGGGGAGGTGGACACATTCGTGTCGTCCAAATATTGGTCGTATACCTTAAGGCATTTATCATAATGTTCATTCTGCCATATATCGTTGTTGCTTACCCGCCATCTCGTACTGGGATCTTTTTCCAACATCTTAATCCGGCTCTTCTGCTCTTTTTTGCTGATATGGAAGAAAAATTTCATCACAAGATAGCCATTATCTGTCAGCTGGCGCTCAAAACGCTTCACACTGTCAATCCGCTTCTTATATTCTTTCTCTTTCAGCGCCCCATGAAGACATTCCCTGGTCACCTCGTCCATCCAGCCGGAATCCAGGAAACTGAACTTTCCCGCTTCCGGTATCTTTATAAAATGGCGATACAAAAACGGTTTACGCCGTTCTTCTTCTGTGGGAATATCCATGGTGGCAACCTTAAAAAATCTTGGGTCGATGTTTGTAATAATCTTGCCAAGCGTACTGCCTTTCCCCGCTGTTCCCCAGCCTTCAAACAATACCAGCACCGGAAGCTTGCGGTCTTTAACCTGCATCTGCAGGACATTCAGCTTCTCTTTCGCTGCTTCCAGCCGTTCATCCAGTTCCTCTGCCTCTGGTTTCTCTAACCGGTTCCAATTTTTCAGCATTCCTTCTCCTCCTTTAGCTTTCTGAAATCACACCCCACAATAACAGTTCGTACAAATTCACTACTTTCCTGATAGTTTAACATATTTTCAGAAATATTTCAATTTATTCATGCGTTTTCTCCACAGAAAAAGCAACAGAGCACACACTCTGCTGCCTTCTGCCGAACATTGCGATATCCCATTCTATTTCACCAACAGTTTATAAAGCAAGAACGAAATGATAATTCCAATAATGCTTGCAATATTGATTTTAATCGTCAGTCCCAAGGTCAGCACAAACACACCTAAATCCAGCACCATAGGGCTGGTAATCCCGAACACTTTCCCATAATCCAGCCAGCTCAGTGCAGAAATCCCACTGCAGTAACTGCCTATGACTGTCCCTATGACAAGACCTATCAGCATCACCATTATAATAATCCAAGAACCTTTTCCTCTCAAAACTTTTCCTCCTAGTTTCTTTATTCCTCGCCAAAGTAACAGTCTCGATTACTTTCGGCTGGCTGAACTGTTACTCGCCAAAATGCACGTAGTACGTGCCGTCAATGCATTCTATATAATAGGGCCTATCCGCCGGCTGCGCCCCCACGGCGCTCCCATTCTCCGCTGTGCCGTAGTCCGGCTGGATTACGAAAGAATACGATAAGATAACCAACATTGCAAACACCAGGAACCAGGAGCCTGTAAATACGAGATTCTTTCTTTGGGAGCCGTAGCTGGCAGATACAATTCTGAACCGTTCAATAATTTCTGATTCACAGCTTCTGGCAAACAGGGCTGTCGTTCCATAGAATGATTTCTGCTCCCTTTTGATTTCTGCATTTTTCAACAAAGTCACAATCGTTGTAAGATATCCTGCTTTCTCCTGATTGCCCAGATGTTCAGTGACATCTAAATCACATTTTATCTCCAGTATCTGCGCAAAATCCCTTTTGAGCAGATAAATAGCCGGATTCCACCAAAATATACACCAGTAAATATGTATTAATATTTTCAAAAGCAAATCCCTGTTCCGAAAATGCGTATATTCATGCTGCAGAATATAATATAGCTCTGAATCTGTGTACGCTTCCTCCGGCAAGATGATAGATTTTCGGAAAATGCCTGCACCCATGGGAATACTGGTATGGGCGCTGCTTCTGATTCGGACTTTCAGCCGCCTGGAACTGTGATTCAATACCCGTTGGAAAATCCGCCGGCATTGCTCATCCTCACGTACGCGGTACGCTGAAAATTCATGCATGGCTTTCAGGTATTGGACAAAGAAACGTACAAGCAGAACCGTTGACACGGCCGCCCAGAAAATGGCAAACATTGATACCGGGGATATCTGGGCTGTCCCTATATGATTGGCATAAGCGCCCTTGCATAAATCGCCGAACGCCCCCTTGGAAGGTATTACCCTGGTAAAAGAAAACTTGTAGGGAACAAGCATACGGACAATGGAAAACAGATAGAGAAATAATATGTTTGTAATCCCCAGCTGCCGGATAAAGTAATGCTTTTTCCGGCAGAAATAATTAAATGCCGCCAGTACGCTGCTCCAAACCACCGACATGAATAACGAGAAAAGCGTAATCTGCATACCTATTGCTCCTTTGTTCCTTTATTTTTCAATTCCTCTATAATCTCTTCTAACTGCTTCACCAGCCCCTCCCCATCCGCTTCATTTGCCTCGTTAACCATCGCCACCGTGACCGCCGCAATAGAACTGCCTGCGATTCCTTTGGACATTACAAGCTTGGCTGCATACTGTTCTTTGGTAACCGCAGGGATAAACTGCCTTGCATACTGCGTACCGCACTGTACTGTGCCGCATACCTTTATCATGCCTTTCTTTAACAACGAACGAAGCATGATATGTACATAATTTCCATTCCAGGAACGGTCAGCGGAAATATCTAGAATTTCCACGCTCGTCAGGGGTTCGTTTCTTTCCCAAAACATTTCCATCAAATCTTCTTCACTGCCCGTTAAATGCTTTGCTCTTTTCACTGCCATCTCTAATTCTCCCTCTTCCTAGCATAACGGAAATTAAGTTCTTTACGTTAAGGAACTTAATTTCCGTTGTACCGGCCAACTCTATTTGCCTATTTTCTATTAATTTTTTTTATTTCCATTAAGTATAGTTTATACTCAAATGCAGATTACGTCAATAGAGTCCTGTCTGCTCTCACAAAAATTGATTTCCACAGTTTACTCTTTCACCTGCAAAAGTTCCAGCAGCTTATGTCTGGTGACCTGTACTGCTGCCACCAAGGCTCCGCAGAGACCTCCCACAAAATAGAGCAGCCAGCAAACAGCAAGCGTCTGCGTGCTCCTCATAAACTGTCCTGGGCGGAACAAGGCAAGAACCGCTGCCACGAGGACAATTCCCACAATACATAGGACAACCTGTTCCAGCACCAGCATACAGCGGGCGCGCTTCTTCGTAACGCCGAGTATCCGCAGGAATGCCGCTTCCTGTGCCGACTGCATGATAATAAGCCCAGGTCCGAACACCCCAATCAACACTGCTGCAGCCACGGCAATGGGAAACAGCGATTGCAGTAAATCCCGGATACGTTTCGTGTTCTCCAGCAAATCTGCATCAATGTGGTAAGATGCATCCGGCGAATACTGTATGCTGCCATTTTTCTCTTCTTCCAACAGGCTGTCCAGTTCCATAAGCTTTCCATTGTCCGACAGCGTGAATTCACAGTAGCCCACCGGGAAAGCCTCGCTGTTAAAAAGACTTTCTGCCCCTTCATTGACTGCTGCGAAAATGCCAGCGTTTACAGCGGCATCCTCAGTTTCCAGAATGCCAACCACTTTATACCCGATTCCCGCCCGCTCAATCGCAAATTCAAGTTCCTCCTTTTCATATACTTGCGGCATGAACGTATACAATAACTCCGACATCAGGGTTATGTCGTCACCCGCATGAATGCCCAGGTCTTCTGCCAGCGTCTGTCCCACCAGACATACCGTGCCCGTTTTTTCAAAGACAGAAATGTCATACCCCTCGGCATAGCTGACCGTGTAATCCCGGGGCAGGTAACGGTCGAAGTCATTCGTGAACGTAATAGGGCTTATGATGCCAACGCCGTTCACACGTACGCTGGAAGTGCTATAGTAATATATATCTTTCAGCAAATCAGACTTTGACAATTCCTCAATCGCGGATGTGGAAAAACCGATTGCCCTGCCTGATACGTCAAGCCCATGGTAAGCCTCCTGGTATGTGAGCTTTGCCAGCACGAACATTCCTATCCCGGCAGCCAGCACAACGGCAAGCACAAAAGATACCGCCGTTTTGCCCATTCCACGCTGCATATGGCGCAGGATATATGCACTTACCTGCCGCAAGGCATTGTATTTTCCATGTGTGTGCTTTGTCCCAGCTTCCCCCGCAAAGGCGTTAAGGGCAGCCGAAAGTTTCCCAACGTCAAATTCGTCAGGTATGAGAGAGGTATCCGCAATGTCCGGCATATGCTTTTTCGTCATATACGGATTCCACAAAATACTTACTTTCCCTGCCGCTCCTGTGCTTCCCGCGCCCTCCTGCAGCAATTCCAGCGGGGGCGTTTTCTTCATTTTGCGCAGGAAAAGCAGCTCTACCACCGAAATAAATAACAGTTCCAATACCAGGCAGAATACTACCGCGCCAACCGGAACCGCCGCACTGAGGACATAGACATAACCCTCTGGCGCGCTGCTGCCTGACATGCCGGCAAGTGTCCGGGCTGCCGTATAAGAGGCATAGAAGAGCCCTGCCATGCCGCCAATCACCATCGCAGACACCGAGAGGATACTAAACGGCAGCACAAGCGATTTACTAGCCTTTTTGCCGGGAACTCCCAATGTCCTCATAACCGCATAGGAATTCTTATTCCTGCCGATATAGAGATATACGGCAAGCAATAGCGCCAATGCCGCCCCCAGCACATACAGCACGGTCGTCAGGAAGGATGCCAGCGAGCCCGTCTGAAAGTTATTCTTCATGGAAAACCAGCCCCCATCTGAAAAACGCAAGCCCAGGTCCATATCTGCCGCCCAGGTTTCTGCTGCCTCCCGAAACGCCTGTATGTCACGGGGATTTTCAATCAGTACACTGAAATCTCCCATCATAACTTCATAATCCTCCGGCACCTCCACCGGCAAAAGAGAGGACGGCACAAAGACCGTAGCCGGACCATAACTCCAATACACATCATTAAACCGGTCGTTTCCCTCATCGGTAAAACGGTATGCGCCAACGATTTCAAGTTCGGCAGAAGCGATAAAATCTGACATATGCTCTGCATCCCGGTACCGCGTACCCATGGAACCGTATCCCTTTAACAGCCTGTCGCCAAATTCTATGTGTATCCTGTCCCCTACCGACAGGCCATACGTTTCCAGAAAAAGTTCGCTCACGACACAGCCATCTGTATCCCCTGCTGTCAGGGGACGCCCTTCGGCAACTACAATCCTGCGCTCATTCACGTAGGGGATTGCACGCATATCTGAGGTGTACACAATATCATAGGATGATGTGCTCTGGTTCCTTGCCGCAATCTTCTCCCTATACCAGGCAAAATCCTCGGTTTCCAGATAATCATCCCCCAGTCCGTCTACCACACGCAGAAGGTCCGTCTTGCCATCCCAATATATACTGCTCGTCCCCAGAACAAAAGCGCTTCCTGACTGTTCGCTGTACGTGCCTAAAACGAGGCATCTGCTCCCTTCCTTAATATCCTCGAAAAACTCCCGGGGGTACTGTTTGCTCCAGTACTCTGCAAAATCAAATTCCGAACTGCCTCTTATTTTGAATGGCATGTCCTCATCAAACTTAATTTCTCCGGCATAAGTCTTAATGTCATGAAACAGCAGATACAAAGTGCCGGAATCATATTCCTCAAATCCATCATATGTGCCTTCTATCACAAATTCCCCTTCTTCGAGCGGAGAGTCCGGGTCTATGACACGCTTATAATCCTCCACCAGCCCATCGGTTGTATACCTTGTATCTGCCAATGTGACTCCTGGCAGCGAGGTAAATTCTTCTATCTGCTCCTCTGTTGGCCAAGGCTTCGGGTCCAGAGCATACATTCCCATAGGCGGCGTACTATTGTTCAAGGCGGCAACGCCATAATAGAAGCTCTCCGCCTTCGCGGACTCCCGGTTTACGATGGCATAATCCGTAATCCGGGAAAACAAGGCAAAGGAAGCTGCCGCTATCAGCAGGAACGTCAGCAGCGTTTTTAGCGGGGAACGCAGAAAGGTTTTCAATGCAAGGGATTTTCTCATTTTGTTTACCTCCTAAATACAAATACCATTTCCATTCATTCTCATTTACAACATAGATTTCTCTATTCTTTCACCTGCAAAAGTTCCAGCAGCTTATGCCTTGTCACCTGCACTGATGCCACAAGCACTCCGCAGACGCTTCCCAGGAAATAAAGCAGCCAGCAGAAAATAAGCGTCAGTGTGCTCCTCATAAACCGCTCCGGGCTGAACAACACAAGAACTCCCGCCACAAGGGCAATTCCGGCAATGCACAAAACTATCTGTTCAAATATCAGCATACATCTGGCACGTTTCTTCGTGACGCCGAGAATCCGCAGGAAAGCTGCTTCCTGTGCCGACTGCAGGATCATCAGCCCCGGTCCGAACAGCCCAATCAGCACAGCCGCCGCCACAGCAATGGGAAACAGCGATATCAGCAAATCCCGGATACGTTTCGTATTATCAAGCAAATCCGAATCAATATGGTAATAGGCCGCAGGCGAATACTGTATGCTCCCTGTTTTCAGTTCTTCCAACAGGCTGTCCATCTCCGGTATCTTAGTATTATCTGCCAGCGTGAATTCACAGTAGCCTATCGAAAAGGGAAAGCTGCTAAAAAGCATTTCCGCCCCACTGTTTGCAGCCGCAAAAACACCTGCATCTGCGTCTTCATCTCCTGACTTCAAAATACCCGCCACTTTAAACATAATTCCTGCCCGCTCAATCGCATCCTCCAGTTCTTCCGCTTCATATACCTGCGGCATGAAAGAATACAAAGATTCTGACATCAGGGTAATATCGTCGCCCGGACGAATTCCCAGGTTTTGTGCAAGTGTCTGTCCCACAAGGCATACCGTGCCCGTGCCTTCAAAGATTGAGGCGTCATACCCCTTGGCATAAGCGACCGTGTAATCACAAGCCAAATATTGCTCAAAGTCATTCGTAAACGTAATGGGGCTCAAGACCCCAACGCCATTCACGCGTACGCTGGAGTTACTATAGTAATAAATATCTTTCACTAAACTTGACTTGGACAATTCCATTATATTAGAGGAAGAAAACTCCATTGCCCTGCCTTTTACCTCCATTTCCCTGCAGATATCCTGATAGGCAAGTTTTGCCAGCACAAACGACCCAATCCCTGCTGCCAGCACAGCTGCAAGCACAAAAGATACCGCCGTTTTGCCAAAGCCCCGCTGCATATGGCGTAAGATGTATGTACTTACATGGCGTAAAGCGCTGTATTTTCCATGCACAGGGCTTTCACTGACCATAAGTTTTGCAAGGTCGGCTCTATCAGGAACAGGAACCGTATCCGCAATGTCCGGCTCATGCTTTATCCTTACATGAGAATGCAGTAAAATTCCTGTCTTTTTTGTTCCTCCCACATCCTCCTGCAGCAATTCCAATGGGGATGTTTTCTTCATTTTCTGCTGAAGGACGAACATCACAAGAAAAATAAATAACAGCTCCAACACAAAGCAGAGCAGCACCACGCCAACCGGAATCGCCGCATTCAGGACATAGACATACCCATCCGGCGCGCTGCTGCCTGATATGCCCGCAAGCGTATTGGCTGCCGTATAGGAGGCATAGAGCAGACCGGACATACCGCCCATCAGTACCGCAAATACCGACAATACCGCGAAAGGCAGCGCAGACGCTCTCCCTGCCTTTTTGCTGGGAACCCCCAATGTCCGCATAATAGCATACGATTTTTTATTCCTGCCAATATAGAGGTATACGGCAAGAAGCAGCGCCAGCGCCGCCCCCAGCACATACAGCACAGTCGTCAGGAGTGATGCCAGCGAGCCCGTCTTAAAGCTGTCTTTCATGCCTGACCAGCCCCCATCCGAAAAACGCAGGCTAAGCCCCATTTCTGCTACCACAGATTCCGCTGCTGCACGAAACGCCTGTATATCATGAGGATCTTCAATAAACACGCTGAAATCTCCCATCTGAGTTTCATGGTCCTTCGGCACTTCCACCGGCAGAAGCGAAGAAGGCACGAAAACCGCAGCTACGCCGTAACTCCAGCTATTATCCATAGTCCGCTCTACCCACTCATTGGTAAAACGGTAAGCGCCGATAATTTCAAGTTCCACGGAAGTGGGAAAATTTGACATCTCCTGGGCGCTTCGTGTTCTTGTGCTGGTCATTCCCTGCATTCCCGATAACAGTCTGTCACCAAGTTTTATATGAAGCTTATCGCCGATGGACAGACCGTGCGTTTCCAGAAAAAACTCACTTACGACACAGGCATCTGTATCCCCTGCTGTCAGGGGGCGTCCCTCAGAAACGACAATTTTGCGCTCATTCACATAGGGAATTGCACGCATGTCCGAGGTATAGACAATATCATAAGTCATTTTGCTCTGCTTAATAGCCGCAATCTTTCCTTTATACCATGAAAACTCCTCTGTCTCCAGATAATCGTCGCCCAGTCCATCTATCGGGCAAATGCACTGTTGTACCGTATAATCGTATAAATCCAATTCAAAGGCAGTTCCCGTTCGTACACTGTAACCGCCAACAACAAGATACCTGCTTCCTTGCTCCAGTTCGTCAAAAAATGTCTGGGAAAAAGGCTGTTTATAATAACCCATAATTTCTTCATGTAAACTAACATTTATTTTCATCGGCATACGAGGGTCAAGGTTTACCTCTCCCGCATGTACGGTGACGTCATTAAATTTCAGATATCTCCTGATGTTTGGCTCCTCCCCATATTCATCATATCCCTCATATGTTCCCTCAACCACAAATTCTCTTGATGAGGAGGCATCGGGGTCTATCACACGCTTATAATCCTCCACCAGCCCATCCGTCATATACCTTGTATCTACCAGCGTAATGCCGGGCAGCGAAGTAAATTCTTCTATCTGCTCCTCAGTTGGCCAGGGCTTGGGGTCTGGATAGTAACCCCCCATAGGCGGCGTGCTGTTATTCAAGGCGGCAACGCCATAATAGAAGCTCTCCGCTTTCGCCGACTCCCGGCTAACAATGGCATAATCCGTAATCCGGGAAAACAAGGCAAAGGAGGCTGCTGTTATCAGCAGAAACGTCAGCAGCGTCTTTACCGGCGAACGCAAAAGGGTTTTCAAGGCAAGGGATTTTCTCATAAGTATACCTCCTAACACAAATGATAAGTTCACAACATTAAATACCTCGTGGGAATATCATTCAATTCCCTAATATTGGTAACAAATTATATTCCTCACACTCTTTTTTTATTTGGTATTAATATTTTTTATTTCTGTTAAGGCAATTGTATACTATCAGAAAGATAAAGTCAAGAAAAAAGTGGACCTGCACACTTTGCCGCGCCGAGCACAATTGTGAAGCAATATATACTTCTTGTGCGAGTGCGCATGTTATTTTTTCACTTTTAAGAAGATACTTTCACGCTTTATCGTGACAAGTTCTTTCCTCTAAGAGAAAAAATTTATGCTATTTCTGCTGCTTACAGACGTAAAAACGAATGTAAGCAATGCCGAAAAGCATAAATATTTCTGCAGAAATCCCACAGCCCAAAGTCCGTCCGAAAGTCGCTACCCAACTGTAGTCCAAATTTGTTTTGGGCATCTTAATCAGCAGTTTTACCGCGTCCTGCTTCTGCAGCCACAGATTCTGCCAGAAAGAAAAATCTGACCAGCGCGTTGGAATATAATCATCAGGAATATTTATCTGCTTCTTCAGAAGAATAAAAAAACAGACTGCCAGCGCCATGCCCAGAACTGCCACTGCAGCCTTCCAGACAATCTGTGATTGCTCCCGGTACTGGCAGAAGAGATACCATAGGAAATAAATACATGAAGTGAGCGGAACCAGCAGCACAAAGAATCCGCCAATTCCACGAAGCAGCTGCAAGTCGAGGATTGTCACAGATATGCCATATTTATTGCCCCACAAAGATTGCAAATCCTGCAAAGTTTTAGTTTCTGGTTTCTGCATGGTAATCCTGCTTAAAACGCTATCCGTACCATTCTGTTCCCCGCCAAACGACTCATTTTCCGGTTGGATCCCGCTTACCCCCCCATCTGCTTTCTTGCTGCTGACCTGGTATGCAAAAATCCTTTCTTCTCCCGGCAGCACCTTTCTGATGATATAATTCTTTCCCTCATATGATACCTCCTTGCCGGTTACCTCACTGCTTCCGAACAATTCCCATGCTGTTTTTTCATCCAGCAAACATCCTTGTATGTCTTCCCTCCCCGGCAGACGGCAGTCCTCAAACAGCAATTCCGGGTTGCCGCACATCAATATCGCATCTGCCTGGGCATTTCTGCATAAATTATGGTTGGCAATCTCCACCTTATCTTTCTGACCCCAGATACAGAATTTCGGCGTCAGCTCTGCCCCTTCCTCCTGTCCGTTGTCCGCCTGCTTTTCTTCCTGGCTCTTCTCCGCTGCCGCTTCGGCATCCTGCACGCTTAAAGGCTGCTCCAGATAAAACATCACCCGGTCTTTTGCCAAAATCTGCTGTCCCCAGGAGACAGCGGACAGGCAGAACAATAATAACCCCAGCCCTGCCGCTGCCGCAATGATTACATACTTTACATAGGTCTTCCTCTTCATTGTTCCATCCTCCTGACCCTGCTGCCATCTTGAATCATCCTGGTGGAAATGCTGACTATCTCCTGATCTCTCGTAAGCAGACCTTCCTCCAACGCCGCATTCGTATCATTTTTATCCAGGATTTCCACATTCAGACGCCTCACCACCAGCTCAGTGCCCAATACCCCCTGCTCTTCCTGCAGTACCAGCACGTAATATCCATTTTGATCCTCATCCACTGCCTGTAAGGGGACAATCGAGGAATAATTTTCTGACTTGGGGACAATCTCTGCATCTACCATGATCCCTGGTTCAAAAACTCCCTCCGGTAAGTCAATGGTCAGATCCAGCATGCTGCCATCCTGTTCATTTGCCGTCACATTGGAAATTGCATAATCGCTGATAGCATCTTTGCTGCCGAACGCCTTTAGTTTCACCGGGCTTCCCTTGCTGACATATTTCTCGTTAGATTTATCCACAGACAGCACAATCCTGCTGCCCTTAGAGGTATCTTCCATCCTCATGGCTGCGCCATCCGATGTAAAATCTCCAGTGCTCACCAAAATCTGCGTGATTACGCCGCTGATGGCCGCCTTTACCTCCCCCTGTGCGGTTTTCAAGGCAAGGAGTTTATTTAACGCCAAATCCTGCTGCTGCCTTGTAATCTCATTCTGTTTCTGCGTACTGTCCTCCGCACTCTGAGGTTTTGCTGCATCCTCTAACGCCCTCACCGCCGTCCGCAGGCTGTCTGTCCGAGAAGAAACCGCCGCATCATAAGCAGCTTTCGCTTCCGCTGCCGCCTGCTCAAGCGCCTCCTTTTGGGCTTCCCGGTCTGCTGCGCTATCGCCTGACGCATCCTGATTTCCCTGCTCAGAGGCTCCCCCTTCAGACGAATCCGCCACCCCATTCTTGGAAGAACTGCCTTCCCCTGGATCATCCTCCTGTTGAGAAGAACCACTTTCCCCCATGCCATCCTCCTGTTGGGAAGAACCGGCATCTTCCGACTCCTCTTGCGCCTGCTCTTTCTCCTTATCCGTGCCATCCTCTTTCATAGGACCTGCTCCTTGGGGCTGTTCATCTTCCCCCAACTGCCCACCTGCTGCACCGCCGGTTTCTGAAGACGTACTGCTGCTAAGATAATCCTGAAGTTTTTGCTCTGCTTCTTCCCATGCTTTCTTAGCATCCGCTACCGCCAAATCCCCCTGGGACACCGCCTGGTTATAATCCTCCTGTGCACGCTGCCTGGCAGTCTGGCGGTTGCTTTGTTCAAAAGCCTTGGCATTGGCTACATCCTGGTTCTGCAGCTTTGTCTTCTCCAATTCCTGCTGCGCTGCCAGAATCTGCTCTTCCAGCTCCTCCATATCCAGCCGAAACAGTACCTCCCCAGCTTCTACAGACTGTCCCTCCCGCACACAGATTTCTTTGATACGCTGGCCGCTCTCCGTATATATGGCGGCCTCCTGCCCGGCCTGCACCCTTCCGCTTGCCTTTACTTTATGCTCAATTGTCCCCATAGTTATTTTTACCGTATCTACGCGCGCCATGGAAGCTCCGCTCACCGCCCTTGACAAAATGGTAAAGATGAGCATCACTGCCAGAAAACCACCGAATATTTTGATTACTTTCTTCCTGTCCATATGCAATTCCTTTCTATTCCTTGACAGCCCCCGCCATGATTCCCTGTTCCAGATAATCCTGCCCTCCCAGAAACACCAACACTGCCGGGAGAAAGGTTACCACAGACGCCGCAAACGCCATGCCTGATTTGTTTACGCTCGTGATATCCGGCAGGAAAATGGACAGGGGAAACAAGCTCTTATCTTTGAGAAATGTCATTGGCTGCTCAATCAGGCTCCAGTATTCTAAAAATCCCAATACCATACAGGCAATAATACCGGAAGAACCAATTGGCAGCGCAAGGTACAAAAACAGCTGCCAATCTTTGGCTCCATCCAGTTTCGCGGATTCAATCAGGCTGTCTGGTATCTCCGAAAAGAAACGGTACATGATAAACACCGGAAATGTGGAAAACACGCCCGGAAGTATGATGCCCCACAGGCTGTCCGTAAGATGGAAAAAATCCAGCACCAAGTAATCTGAGAGCATCAATACCTGGAACGGCAGCAGCATCAATATCATATAAAGTAAGAAAAATCCCTTTTTCCCGGGAAAATTATACTTGGCAAAACCCCACGCCGCCATTGTTCCCACAATAAACTGTCCGATAAGGACGCAAAATGTTATCTTAACAGAATTCCAGAACATTACAAAAAATGCCGGCGAATCCAGAAACAATTCCACATAATGCTGCAATGTCGGAAACATGGGCAGCGGAGGAAAGTCCGCGTAGCCGCTCTTTCCCAAAAACACTGCGCCCAGATAACTCGCCAGCTCATCGTTTCCCATCAGCGAGCCTGAAATCAGAAATACGATGGGATACAATACCAGGAGCGCCAGTGCCGCAAAAAATAGCCATAATATCATACGCCCCGGATGAAAGCCAGCCCATTTTCTTCCTACTCTAATGCTATGTTGTTTGAAATAGCTCCTCATACCTGACATATTCCTTTCTTTTGTTACGCTAGCACAATAGAAATTAAATTTTTTCATGTGAGTCTTGATATCCATTGCACTAGCTGTCCCATGCCCTCTGCAAAAGCATAATCAATGCCAACAATACCACGCTTTCCAACACTGCCGCGGCTGCCATTTTGTCAAAGGAAAATACACGAAACCAGTTATTGAACAGATGCTGCATCATGTAAATGCTCTCGTGCGGATAATCACCGGCAACCAGGTACGCCTCCCGAAACACTTTAAACGAATTGAGAAACGACAAAACCGTGATAGTATAGAGCGATGATTTGAGGTTCGGCAGCGTAATATAAAAAAAGCACTGCATTTCCCCTGCGCCGTCCACCCTGGCTGCCTCATAGATATTCGTGGAGATCCCGGCAAGGCCAGCCATCCAAAGGACAATATCATAGCCAAGGTTCTTCCAGATATAGCTGACAAACAGAATCCAGAATGCGCTCCCACTATTCATCCAGTCATTGCCGGCAATATCCACATTGCTAAGCCAATGGTTTAAAAGGCCCTGCGAGTGAAAGAGAAGCCTCCACACCAACGCTACTGAAACTGCCGGCAGCGCCATCGGCATCAAAAATGCACTTTTAATAAGTCCTCCATATTTACTCTTATATAAGGTTACCGCGCAAAAAAGAGCTACGATAATCAATACCGGAATGCAAAGCAAGGTAAACAGCAGCGTATTCTTCACGGCAAGCTGAAACGCCGTATTCCCCAATACTGTTTTGTAATTCTCAATCCCCACAAAACGGTTGTCAACCGCCCCTAAAAAGGAGCGGCGGACAACGTCTGCATAGGGCAGGAGATAGAATACCATGACTCCCAGGAAACTCGGCAATATCCACAGGAATCCCCGCATATTTTTACGGTTATTATTATTTCGGCTTTTCCTTTTCCCTGAAACTTTCATTCTAATCCTCTGCATATCCTACCTGTTCTTTCCAGAAATTTTCTTTCCCATTCTCTGCATATCCTACCTGTTCTTTCCCTAAAACTTCTTACAATACAAGCAAACCATACCGCTGCAGCCAGCCATTTATTCCGCCAGGTAAATTTTTACCTTCTGCATGATGGCAGCCGCGCCCTCCTCAGGGCTCAGTTCTCCTTTCAGTACCTTTTCCCCTTGCTCTACAACTGCTTCCTTAATCACGTCATCCTGCAGAGACGGCGTCTTCAGCGATTCCACAAGTTCTGTCAGCTTTGTTATTTCCTCTTCCGGCGTAGGCTCCATGGCATAATCAAGCATTTCATCCATATCGTTGCCGCCAACGCTGACCAGGTTTCCCTGCCCTTCATACTCATGTCCGTCTATCACGCTGCGGAACGATTCTTTTTCTACCGGAAAACCGCCAGACTGCGAAATCTTCTGTGCGTCCTGGGAGAAGAGGTATTTGACAAACTCCTCTGCCAGCTCCGGCTGTGCGCTCTTGCTGCTGATGCCCAACACCATGGTGGGAACAAATACATGATCCGCCTGCCCTGGCATCAAATCTATCACACCGTCTTTCAGTTTCTTATTTACTGCCTGCTGCATTCCGTAATCCATATCCTTACACAGACCGAAGTTCGTATTAATCCTTCCAAATGCCAAATCAAAATTTCCCTGAGAAAGATATATTTCCTTCATCAATTCCGTACCAGCCCCTTCGCTTGTCACGCTCATACCTGCAGAGACATCTTCCAGGCTGCTGTCATACTCGCCATATGCATTTTTCAGTTTAGTGAGGAATTCCCTAATCTTTGCCTCATCTAAGGTCTTATCTTCTTTCTGCCAAGCTGCGCCGCAGGTATACCAGAATTTTTCTGCCACCGTCCCCGGCAGCATATTTACCATAGTATCCTTGCGCTCCGTAAAGGCGTTAAAATCTTCTCCCGGCGAATAGTAGGCGCTGCCGGCATGAATCATCGGAATCATAAACCTCGCCGGCGCTGCGCATATCTGCCCCTGCGCGTCCTGATAAGCATTGAGGATATTCTCAAAATAACTGCCGCCGCTTTCTTTCAGCAATGCGCTCAAATCTTTCAGAATGCCTTTCTCTATATATGTCTCCACCGGCATTCCGTCCAAAAGCAGTACATCGGGTCCATTGTCTGCCATGATTTCCGTTGCCAGCGTCTTTAAGGCATCGGAAACATTCATGCCATTGCCCTCAGAAAGCGCCGCCTGATAATTGACATACACATCCGTATGCTCTTTCTGGAAACGGCTGATGGACTGGCGGATCTCCTTATTGTCATAGAGGGAATACATTTTCAGTTCTTTATCTGGTTTTGTCGGCGTGTCCGCGGAATATGTGTATTTCAACAGGCAGATTCCGGTCACGGAAGATGCATTTGTATCATTAGCAGCTATCAACAGATTCTGCTCGTCTATCATCGCCAAGGCAATGGGATAGAAAGCCGGCGCCCCCAGCGAATTCATCTTCCCATCTATCAGCTGCTCCATCACGCTTCCGCCAAACTTGTAATGATACAGGCCGCCTCCCGACAGGCAATAGACGCTCTCCCCGCCA
Source organism: uncultured Lachnospiraceae bacterium (assembly GCA_947565885.1). Lineage (GTDB taxonomy): Bacteria > Bacillota > Clostridia > Lachnospirales > Lachnospiraceae > Petralouisia. The sequence goes on along the minus strand of CANOHX010000011.1, from coordinate 11,848 downwards.
TCCAGCGTATCGACTGCGTGGAAAAGCCCCTTTTCCGAACCGCCTTTGCTAAGGGCTTCCTCGGAAGCTTTCTGTTCCCCGGTCTGCAAATCGTAGCAGAGCACCTGCGTCTCGTCCTGCGCAATCAGGTTATTTCCCACAGCAAATACCTGGAACACGCTCGTGTCTGAATCAAGCTCATAAGTATATTTCACGCTGCCGTCTGAGACATTTATCTGATAAACAGTCCCCGCGCCATCCTTCAGCACAATCCATTCATTGCTCGGAAACAGCAAAGCCGTGGTAATATTCAGCGACTCTCCTTCTTTCGGAAGTTCAAAGGACATCTTATCTGCTTTCCCTTCCTTATCCATCAGATAGAGAACCGGATGAACACCGCCTGATACATCTTCATTGAATGCGCATACTACCTGCCCGCCAGGAGAGATGGCAGCATAATCCATCCAGCCCTTTTCAGAATTTTGCATTTCATCCGGCAAATCATATACGCTTTGCCATGTCTTTCCACCGTCTGCCGAATCCCAGACGCCAGAATTCCCATTATCTTCATTCGTGCCGATGATGCGCAGGCTGCCATCGTCTAATTTTTTCATATCATAAATATTGCCAAATACCACGCCTGTGTCCAATTCCTCTTCCAGGAAACGCCCCATCGCCTGTTCCCCGGCAGACTCTGTGCCATTTCCCTGGCTGTCTCCGCCTCCTGTGCCACTGTCCTTGCCAGTTCCGGCTGCACCGCCTTTACTGCAGCCGGCAAGGCTTGCACAAATCATTGCTGCCGCCAATAACGTCCCTATCGTTCGTCTCCATTTTCTATCTTTCATACAATGTCCTCCTTACTGTAGTTTGTGGGCTAGAAATACGATAACACAGGTTTCTCTAACCTTTCTCTAATCTGTAAGGAAATTTTTAGAGATTGAATAGAGACAGCTATCAGCATAGGTCATTACTGACATCCCCTTTCCATGCGCGCCAACGGTAGGCTACTCTACCAGGTAGATATTTACCTTCTGTATGATGGCAGCCGCGCCCTCCTCAGGGCTTTGCTCTCCCTTAAGTACCTTTTCCCCTTGTTCTGCAACTACTTCCTTAATTACGTCATCCTGCAAAGCCGGAGTCGTCAGCGATTCCACAAGTTCCGTCATCCTTGTTATTTCCTCTTCCGGCGTAGGCTTATGGGTATACTTGTATTCTCTTCCATTAGAATCCGAAAAACCACCACCCTGTTCCCTATCCGGGTCTCCATACTGATGTCCATCTATCGCACTGCGGAAGGATTCTTTCTCCACCGGAAAACCTCCGTATTGCAAAATCTGCTGTGCCTCCTGGGAAAACAGGTATTTCACAAACACTTCCGCCAGTTCCGGCTGTGCGCTCCTGCTGCTGATGCCCAGCACCATTGCGGGGACAAATACATAATCCGCCTGCCCCGGCATCAAATCGACATTGCCATTTTCCAGAGCTTCATTTACCATCTCCTGTATCCCATAATACAGTTCACCGTATAAGCCGAAATTCGTGTTCCAGTCTCCAGATACCAGCTTAATGTTTCCTGCAAAAAAACTATTATTCGTCAGCTCTACTATGCCGCCTCCTTCCAGCGACATGGCCATGCCTTTATTACTTTCTACGTTAAGGTCATATTCGCCGTATGCATTTTTCAGCTTGGTCAGGAATTCTGTAATCTTTGATTCGTCCAAAGTCTTATCTTCCTTCTGCCATGCCGCGCCGCAGGTATACCAAAATTTTTCCACCACCGTCTTCGGATCCATATTCACCATGGTATCTTTGCGCTCCATAAATGCATTAAAATCTTCACCCGGCTCAAAGTATTTGCTGCCAGCCTGAATCATGGGTATCCAAAACCTTGCCGGAACTGCGCACATCTGCCCCTGCGCATCCTGATAGACATTGAAAATATTCTCAAAACAACTGCCGCCGCTCTCTTTGAGCAGTGCGCTCAAATCTTTGAGAACGCCTTTCTCTATATACGTCTCCACCGGCATTCCGTCTAAAATCAGCACATCCGGTCCATTGCCTGCCATGATTTCAGTTACCAGCGCCTTTAAGACATCGGAAACATTCATTCCATTATCCTCAGAAAGCGCCACCTGATAACTGACCTGCGCATCGGTATGCTCTTTCCGGAAACGGCTGATGGCCTGGCGGATTTCCGCGTTGTCATAAAGGGAATACACCTTCAGTTCCTTGTCCGATTTTATAGATGTTTCCGCAGAATACGTGTACTTTAACACACAGACCCCACTCCCGGAGGATGCATCTGCAGCCTCCGCTGCCACCAAAAGATTCTGCTCATCAATCATCGCCAGGGCAACAGGGGTAAACGAGGACGTTCCCAGAGAACACATATCCCCATCTATCAGCTGTTCCATCACGCTTCCGCCAAATTTATAATAATAGAGCCCTCCTTTTGAAAGGCAATAGATACTCTCTCCGCCATCCAGCGTATCGACTGCACTGAAGAAAACGCTTCCCATATCGCTTTGCTCCATAACTTCCTCGGAAGCTTTCTGTTCCCCAGTCTGCATATCATAGCGAAGAACCTGTGTTCCATCCTGCGCAAGCAAGGTATCTCCCACAGTATACATCGGGAACGCAGCCCTCATACCGCCCACATTAAAATCATAAGTATATTTCACGCTGCTGTCCGAGACATTTATCTGATAGACTTTTCCATAAATGTCCTGCAGCATAACCCAATCATCTCCCGGAAACTGCAAATCAAAAACAACATTCCCCAACGCTGCGTTAGACTCTTCCCTTTCTGCTTTGGGAAGTTCAAAGGTCATCTTATCTGCCTTTCCTTCCTTATCCACAAGGTAGAGGACCGAACGGACACTGCTGCCTCCAGATACCATTTCACTGCACGCGCACACCACCTGCCCAGTGGGAGATAACGCGGCATTGTCCAGCCAGCCGGCTGAACCTTGCACTTCCGTCGGCAATTGATATACGCTCTTCCAGGTTTTCCCAGCGTCTGCCGACTCCCAGACGCCAGAATTTTTATTCTCCTCATCCTCACCGACAATGCGCAGGCTGCCATCCTCCATTTTTTTCATGTCATAAATCCTGCTGAATGCCACCCCCATGTCCAATTCCTCTTCCAGGAAACGCCCCTTTGCCTGTTCCCCAGCATACTCTTTATCATTCCCCTGACTATCTCCGCTGCCATCCTTACCCAACTCTTCTTCGCTGCAGCCAGCAAGGCTTACACAAATCAAGACTGCTGCCACCAGCGTCCCTATCACCCGTCTCCATTTTCTCTCCTTCATATGATGCCCTCCTTTAATGTCCGTGAATCAGAACTACATCATCCCCTGTCCATACACATCCTGGCTACTCCGCCAGATAAATGTTTACTTTCTGCATAATGGCAGCCGCGCCATCCTCAGGGTTCAGCTCTCCTTTCAAGACCTTTACCCCCTGTTCGACCACAGCCTCTTTAATCACATCATCCTGCAAAGATGGAGTCGTCAGCGATTCTACAAGTTCCGTCATCCTCGTAATCTCCTCTTCCGGGGTGGGCGCCTGAGTAAATTGAATGGTATCTCCATTGCTAAGCTGATGGGTGTTATCAATCTGATTTTCTTCATATTCGTGCCCATCTATCGCATTGCGAAACGCTCCCTTTTCCACCGGAAAGCCGCTATACTGAGTAAATATCTGCTGCGCTGCATTGGGACTGAGCATGTATTTAACAAATTCTTCCGCCAGCTCAGGCTGTGCGCTCTTGTTGCTGATTCCCAGCGCCATGTAAGGGACAAATACATGGTCCGCCTGCCCCGGCATTAGATCTACGCACCCATCTGTCACTTTCTCATTAATTGCCACTTCGAGCCCATAGTTTTTATGCACGCACAAGCCAAAATTCGTGTTCCAATTGCCCCCTATCAACTCAAAATCTCCATACCACAGGAACATAGCATCCATTGGCTCCCGGTCGTAGTCGTACTCCTCTATGTTTTCGTCATACTCACCGTATCCATTTTTCAGCTTTACCAGAAATTCTGTGACCTTTGCCTCATCCAGGGTACCATCTTCTTTCTGCCAGGCTGCGCCGCAGGTATACCAGAACTTTGATACCACGTTCACCGGCCTCATATTTGTCATCGTATCTTTGCGTTCCATAAAATCATCAAAACTTTCCCCCGGCGTATAATACTTGCTGCCCGCCTGAATCATCGGGATCAAAACCCTCGAGGGAACTGCGCACATCTGCCCCTGTTCATCCTGATAGGCATTGATGATATTTTCAAAATAACTGCCCCCGGTCTCTTTTAACAGCGGACTTAAATCTCTCAGCACGCCTTTTTCAATATACCTTTGTACCGGCATGCCGTCTAACAGCAGTACATCCGGTCCATTTCCTGCCATAATTTCCGTTGCCAGCGTCTTTAAAACATCGGAAATCGTCATTCCGTTTTCCTCCGAAAGCGCTACCTGGTAATTCACATACACATCCGAATGTTCTTTGCGGAAACGGTTGATAATCTCGCGAAACACCTCATCATCATAGAGAGAATACAGTTTCAGTTCTTTATCCGGTTTAACCGGGGCATCTGCAGAATATGTGTACTTATACAACACAACTCCATCTGTTTCAGAATCTCCATAGGCGGCTAACATAAGATTCTGCTCATCCACCATCGTCATCGCCATAGGATAGAACTCTGGCGTTCCCAGAGTATTCATGTTGCCATCTATCAGCTGTTCCATTACGCTGCCGCCAAATTTATAATGGTACAGACCCCCCGAGGATAGGCAATAGATGCTCTCCCCTCCATCCAGCGTATCCATATCTGTAAAGCTTCCGCCTTCCGCATTTCCGCTGCTCAACGTTTCCTCCGCCTGTTTCTGCTTCCCAGTCTCCATATCATAGAGAAGCATCTTGTCTCCCTCTTGTGCAATCAGGGTATCTCCTACGGCAAACATCTGAAAAGAAAACATGACTGAACCTATGTCATACTCATACTTCACACTGCCATCCGCTGTATTTATCTGATAAACGGTTCCATTGCTGTCTTGCAGCACCACCTGGTCATTTGCCGGAAACTGCAATTCTTGCACCTGATTTGTCATGTCTTCATCATCTCCCCAGTTTTTATCTTCCTCTAATTCCGGGAGTTCAAAATCCATCTTATTTGCTTTCCCTTCTTTATCAATCAGATACAGCACGGAATGGTGATCACCTGTTCCATATTCTACAAATTCGCACACTATCTGCCCATCCGAAGATAGTGCAGCACGGCTAATACTGCCATTTGCAGAGGCCTTCAATTCCTCTGGGAAGTCATAGACCTTTTGCAAATTTTTGCCATCGTCTGCCAACTCCCAAACTGAACAGTTTATCCCAGACTGGGCAACCAGACGTAGGCTTTTGTCTTCCGTCCTCTCCATATCAAGAACATACTCGAACTTTCCCCCTGTGCTCAGCTCTTCTTCCAGGAAACGACCGCGTGCCGATTCTTCCTTGCCTTGTTCATCTTTGCCGCCCTTGCCATCGTCCTCATTTCCTCCCGCGCCGCCCTTGCTGCATCCAGCCAGGCCCACGCAAATCAATACTGCAATAAGCAGCAGCCCTATCACTTTTCGCCATTTTCTGCATTTCATAACTTACATCCTCCTTATATACCTTATAAAAGTAGGATAGCATAGGATTCTCTAACTATTCTCTAAATTCCCTACAATCTTTTAGAGATTAATTAGAGATAACTATGGTAAAATAAATAAATATTACGAAGAAAGGCTTTTATAAACGATGCGAATCCTGATTATTGAAGACGATAAATCCCTTGCTGAAACGCTCCGTTTCCAGTTAGAGCGCAATCATTTTGAGGCAGACGTGTGCCATGATGGCGAAGAGGGGCTGCACTATATAGAACAGCAGGCTCATGATTTGATTCTGCTTGACCGTATGCTCCCAGGCCTGGACGGCATTTCTGTGTTAAAAATCACGCGGGAGAAGAATATTTCCACGCCCATTATCTTTGTCACTGCCTTAGGCGCCCTCAATGACAAGATTACCGGGCTTGACTGCGGTGCGGATGATTACCTGGTAAAACCGTTTGATTTCGAGGAGCTTCTGGCGCGGATACGCTGTATCTTAAGGCGCCCATCCAAATGGGAGGGCAGCAAGCCTATCGAATATGGCGACCTCTCTTATGACACAGAACAGAAAAAACTGTACTGCAAAAACCTCTCCTGCTCCCTCTCTGCCAGGGAAGGCGATCTGCTGGAATTCTTTCTGCGCAATCCCAAGCAGACGATACCCAGGGCGTCCATATTATCAAAAGTCTGGGGAATCGATGCGGAAGTCGAAGAAGGAAACTTAGACAATTACATTTATTTTATCCGCCGACGCCTGCGCAGCGTGGAAAGCTCCGTAAAGCTGAAAACTATCCGGGGCGTCGGTTACCAGCTGGAGGTACCGAATGTTTAAAAAACTGCATATCCGCCTTACGCTTTTATGCACCCTGGTAAGCGGATTTATCCTGGTTTTTATGTCGTTTATCTGCCTTTCTTTTCAGGAAGCAGAATCCAGGGAACGTTATTTTTCAGATTTTCAGGTAAATGTCAATATGCTGATCAGTTATCTGGAAAGCCAATCCGTTATCTCCCATAACTGGCTCTCGCAATTCCATTCGGACACCCATTTTGAGATGGATATCCGCGATAACGGCGAGACATTGGCTTTCGGAAACCTCAAGCCCTCCTCCAAAGAACCTGTCTTTGACCTGGTCCGCGAGACGGCGCGCAGCGAATACCGCATCGGCGAGGAATCCTTTACCTCACAGTCCCTGCTCTCAGCACATGCCGAATTTGAATTTACAAGCGATGGCAGCTCCTATTATGCCTCTGTCATCCTGATTCCTAAAAACGGAGGCATATTGAATATTGCCATCCTGTACCATTTAAACGAACTGCAGGATGCTATTGCCATGCAGCGGATTTTGTTTGCCGGGGCAGATATTGCCGGCATTTTGTTTCTTGCTGTCTTTTTCTGGTTCTTTACCTGGCGCATGATTCTGCCCCTGATAGAAAACCGCAGGAAGCAGACGGAATTTATCGCTTCCGCCTCCCATGAGCTGCGCTCTCCGCTGACAGTCATGCTGTCCTGCCTCTCCGCCATGAAAAATGCTTCCCCGGAGGATTCCGAACGGTTTGCAACGACCATTGACCAGGAGGGGAAACGCATGAGCCGCCTGATTGACGACATGCTGACGCTTTCCAGCACCGACAATTCGCACCTTGACCTCCACAAAACTGCCGTGGAACTAGATACTGTGCTGTTATCTGCCTATGAGAAATTTGAATCTCTGGCAAGGAAAAAAGGCATTTCCTTTCAGATTACTTTACCAGACGACTCGATTCCCTGTTGCCTGTGCGATAAGGAGCGCATCGAACAGGTATTGTCCATCTTAATCGACAATGCCCTGAGTTATACTCCTTGGGGCGGCAAAATCCGCCTTTCCTTACAGACCGTTTCCGACAAGCTTTCCATCCGCGTTGCCGACAACGGTCCCGGCATTGCGGACACAGAAAAAGAAGCGGTATTCGACCGCTTCTACCGATGTGACAAATCACATAAAGACAAGAACCATTTCGGGCTCGGCTTATGCATTGCCCAGGAAATTATCAATATGCACAGGGGCAAATTATGGGTGGAGGATACTCCCGGGGGAGGGGCTACTTTCGTGATAGTGCTGCGGCAGTGACAGGAAAATTTCATAGTATGATTATACTATTAGCATAACTTTATTCCTATTACACGTAAAGCGTTTCCCTAGACATTTCCCAACAGTTCCAGCATCTCCTCGCGCGTAAATTTCACGCTCTCAAATCCTTCCTTGCCCAAAAGCTGCTCTGCCAGCTGGCTTTTCCTCTGCTGCAGCTTGAGAATATTCTCTTCAATCGTGCCCTTGGCAATCAACTTGTATACGGTTACCGGATTTTTCTGCCCAATGCGATGCGCACGGTCTGTCGCCTGGTTCTGCACCGCCACATTCCACCAGGGGTCGTAGTGAATCACAATGTCTGCAGCCGTCAGGTTCAGGCCTGTCCCTCCGGCTTTCAGGGAGATGCAGAAAACCGCAGCCTCCCCTTGCTGAAACTCTTCCACCATCTTCGCGCGCTGTTCCTTGCGGGTTGCCCCGGTAAGGCTTAAGAATGGGATATGCGCCCGCGAAAGCTGCGCCTGAATCCTCGACAGCATGGTCGTAAACTGCGAAAACAACAAGATTTTATGCCCGCCTTCTATGGCATTCTGTATAAATTCCATGCACATTGTAAGTTTCGCCGATTCCTCATCATAATCCTCATACACCAGCGCCGGGTCGCAGCAGAGCTGGCGCAGCCTTGTCAGCTCAGAAAGTACCTGTATCTTGTGGGTGGCAAATTCTTCCTCGGACTGCCCCTCCAACAGCAAGCGCAAACGCTGCACATGGGCGCGGTATAATTTCTCCTGTTCCCCTTCCATTTTGGCAAATACCGCTTCCTCCATCTTGGCTGGCAAATCTTTCAATACATCCTTTTTCAGCCTGCGCAGCACAAAGGGGCGAATCATTTTCTGCAGACGCTCCAACTCTTCCTGCCCATGCTCCACGACAATGGGAATCTCCAGTTCCTCCCGAAAACGGCTATAAGGAAAGAGAAAGCCTGGCATGAGATAATCAAAAATGCTCCACAATTCACTGAGCCGGTTTTCAATCGGCGTCCCGGTCAACGCTGCCCGGAAATCGGCGCGGATTTCCTTTACCGCTTTCGCCGCCTTGGTCGCATGGTTTTTGATATACTGGGCTTCGTCAATAATCTGATAGCCAAAATGGCAGCCCTCATAACAGGCAAGATCACGGCGCAGCAAATCATAGGAGGTGATGAGGATAGTCCCTGCCGCTGCATTCTCGATGATTTCCCCACGCTCCGCCGCCGTGCCGGTAACAGTGACTGCCGTGAGTTCCGGCGCAAACCGTTCTATCTCGCTCTTCCAGTTGTAGACGAGCGATGCCGGACAGACAATCAATGCAAAACAGCCGGCACAGACCTTTTCCTCCCACTCAGACAACAGGAACGCTATCACCTGCAGCGTCTTGCCCAATCCCATATCGTCCGCCAAGATTCCGCCAAATCCATTGGTTTTGAGGGTTTTCAGCCACAGAAATCCCTGTTTCTGATATTCCCGCAGAACTTTCTCCAGTGACCTGGGTACTTCAAAATCATTGTCCTCGACCGTCTTCATGTTGCGTATCAATGCCCGGAAATCTTTATCCTTGGTGGCATGGAATCTGTTCTGGTCATGCAGTTCGCCGTCCAAAAACAACGCGCGGTATTTCGGCAGATGGATGCTGCCTGTCTGCCATTCCCTGTCGGAGACGCCCACTCCCTCCTGAATGCGGGAGAGCGCCGACAGGCCATCCTCCCCCAGGCTGAGGAAATCACCGTTTTTCAGCCGGAAAAACCTGCGCTTGCGCCGGTAAGCGGACAATATCTGCACCAGCTCGGACAACGGCATTTCCGGGCTGTCCAACGTCAGCTCCAGCAAATCCTCCTTAAGGGAAATGCCTACCGAAACTACTGGCGCTTCCCGAACACGAATACCTCCCAGCTCATCGCTGATATACAGGACGCCCAGCTTTGCCAAATCTTCCATGCCCTCCGCCAAAATCTGGTATATCCTTTCCTCCTCGCCGACAATTACCATCTGTTGCTTCTGGGGATCTGTGTTCTGGAACCAACGCTCCGCTGCCCGCCTGGCTTTCAATTCCTCTATCTCGTCACGGTTCTCCAATGCCCGGGGCTTGTCGCAGACATTATATTTCTGTTCCCCATACACGGCAAACATCTCACAGGTTATGGTCTGCGCATCCGGGGCGTCCAGGTACAGTTCATACTCCGGTTTGGGCGGCAGGTAAACGCTCTCCTCAAACTGCTGCCGCCGCACCCTGTAATGACGTTCCAGCACCGGAAGCAGTTCCTTACAGAATGCCGGCAGCTCTGCTTTGCCCACAAAGAACTCCTCGTATTTGAAATTGTTCAGGTGCTCCCAGAACGGCATAATCTCCGCCGCCCTCCCCATCGGCAGCCGGTACACAGAACCCTCAATCCACTGATAGGCGTAATTGCGCCCATGGGTATACAATACCGACTCCGTCTGAACCGTTATCCCATCCTCCTGCCCATTCACAATCAGTTCCGGCAGATAATCTTCCCTGCATACACGCCACATTCCCCTGGAAACAAACTCGATATCCACCATGAATTCCCGCTCGCCGACTGCCGCAAAGAAATCGTCCATATTTGCGCTGTGAATCTCCACGTAACGCCCTTTATTGCCATAATATTCCCATGTTTCCCGCACCGTCCTGCGCGTGTCCGCCTCCTGCAGCAGGAACTTGGCCAACGGTCTGCTTTCTTCTGTAAATGCTTCCAGCGTGTGGTAAAATTCCAGCTCTTTCCCATATTTCACAAGTTCCCTGCGCCGTAGGGAATCTGCGAAAACCTGGGTATTTTTGAGCACATATTTCTTCTTGCCGCCGATTTTAAATTCCACATGGATTTTGCCATAAGACACCTTGACATAGGGAATTAATTCCACCGTGCCGTTGATTGCATCTTGCTGGAAAATCAGCCGCTCTTTCTCTTTATAATCCTGAATCAGGCGAGTCACGCCGTGGCTGCTGCTGCGCTGCGGCTGAACGCTGTGGCTGGCAGAGGAACCTTCGGTCAGGAATTTATTTTGTCGGATGTGGCTGTTGTTGGTGTATTTCTGTCTCACTTGTTAACCTCCCAATGTCACCAATACTTCATAGCGTTTGCATTGTCATAATTACCTGCAGCTTTTGTATTCCCGGCGTTTGCTTTTCGGACAATGCTTGTCCTATTTGAGATTTTTATATTCCGCCCACGCTTTCAGCATGTCCTTTGTAATTACAACATCCCCATAGTCTGGCGTCCAGATTCTGTAATCGTCCGCTAATGCCTCCTCATGCTCTTGCCAATTGACCTCCAGGTAATAGCAGCCCAGCCTTTTTTGAGCCATACTTTTCTGCCTCTCTTTGATATCTTTTATATTATCCTTATCTACAACAAAAAAAATTAATGCTTTCACAAAACTGGCAAGCAGGCTCAATTCTTCCTCATATATCTCTGGCAACAGACATTTTACCAGCGGATGATTTCTGTTTACCGTTCTATAACCTGTTATAATTGAAAGATATTCTGACATATTTGCTGCATAATTCATGACACGAATTCCCATAATAACGTCTCCAATAATGCATACTTCCTGGACATTGCGAATTTCATACGGCTTTTTCATGTATAGGTACGTTCTGCCCTTTTCAGCCACCAGACAGGACACACCCATAATGGCAGCGATTATGCTCTCCCTTAAAGATATATCACGTCTTGAAATCTCATAATAGGAAATTTCCTCATCAACCCCAACCTCCTGCGTATCGCTAAGCCATAATCTTCCATCAGCAATCTCCAATCTGTCAATGTCACTTAATTTTCGCCAATGCATGTTCCCCTCTTCCAGTATGGGAACAAATAATTTCTGATATATTACTTCTTCGGGCAAATGCTCAAAATGGAAACCATAAACGGTTGCCAGTATCATGCCTGTGATAATTTCTTCTTGACTCCCTAAATCAGCAAACACCAACTCCCACAATCGCCCACTTGCATGTTCTAACTCATTCTCCACCAATCTCCAGCTTGGATGCAGATTGTAAGAATTTTCTTTCGGTCCTCTAGCCGGCGTCAATCTCGGCTTCAAATCACCTCGGATATCTGCCACATAAGAGACATTGCCTAACGAAAATAAATT
>CANOHX010000010.1 GCA_947565885.1 uncultured Lachnospiraceae bacterium | reverse complement strand
CAAGGAATACAGCAGAATCTATGAATTACATAGAAATATACCAAGATACCACCACGGGGCTTGCGAACGATTGGAGAATTTCTGTGTGGGATGCCATTGGGATTGGGTATGGGAATTGGAAAGCAATTGCCCCAGTAGCTACGGAAGAGGAAGTGGACGGCGTCACCGTTCTCGCCTCCCTGGATTTGCCGGCAGAATTCGACCCCTCCCACAACATTATGGACACGGACAATAACAGTAACATATCATTTTCCTACCATAAACCTGGATTGAATTCCGCTGAATGGCTTGCTGCCTGGAACGGCTACGAACTCAGAGCTATCGCACCTGGCAAGATTACTGGTGTTGGCTCTGCCGTGAAAGCCACACAGGACAGTGCTGGGAATGTAATCAAGGATACATACTGGGATAAGAGTAAAAGCCTTATTTTGGCGGAACAAATAAAAATCGCCTCTTATGCATTGGGAGCAAACGATTTTGAATCTACCTACTATTCCTTAAATATAAAGCCAGGATATACGCCGGTTGCAGCTTTCCCTGGAATGATTACTTCCATACAGGTATGCTGGAATTCCTGTAAACTGGAAGAAAGGGTGATTTATGTGGCAGTGAAGAATACAGCGAATTATCAGATTTCCACCGATGTCTACGCAACTGTATTGTATTTGAGAGTCGGCTAAGGGGAGGAGGGGGCAGACATGGGAAGAATAAGGGACGAGCCGCACATAATGCGGCAACCAATAACCGTAGGAAATGGAGGGAAACATATGAATCTGAACCAAATGAAAGCAGCTGCCGTGGCGGCAGGGGGCGTGCTTTCTTCCATACTCGGCACGCTGTACATACCGATACTCCTCATGGTGCTGTGCAACGTCATCGATTACGCAACCGGGCTGATGGCGGCGCCGAGCCGGAAGGACGGCATAAGCTCCTATAAGGGCATGAGGGGAATCTGCAAGAAAGTGTCCATGTGGCTCCTGGTAGTGGTAGGGGCAATCATAGACCAGCTGCTGAAATACGCATCCGAAACGTTCGGGGTTGCGCTGCCGTTCTCATTCCTGATTGCTTGCATTGTGGCAATCTGGATTATCTGCAACGAGCTGATAAGCATACTGGAGAATATGGTGGATATCGGGGTGGAAATCCCGGTATTTTTAATGCCGCTCGTGAAGCATATCAGGAGCCAGATAGATGAGGCGGCGGAATCCGTGGTGGAAAATGCAGAAAACGTTACCAGAAGTGAAGAAAATGATACCAAATGAAGCTGAAACGTTCCCGGAAACAGGGGAAACGTTACCAGGGAATCCAAAATAAGCATTATGGAAGAAAGCGAGGGAAAAATATGAGAGACATCACAGCACTGCACCCAAGGCTGCAGGCCTTGGCGGGGCAGCTAAAGGAAAAATGTAAGGAGCAGGGGATATCCATCCTGTTCGGCGAGTGTTTGAGAACAGTGGCGGAGCAGGACGCACTGTACGCGCAGGGCAGGACGGCTCCGGGAAATAAAGTGACAAATGCCAGAGGCAGCACATACAGTTCCCAGCACCAGTGGGGCATTGCCGTCGACTTCTATCTGGACATGGACATTGATGGAGACGGCGACAGGAAAGACGATGCGTTCAACAACTCCACCGGGCTGTTTGAGCGCGTAGGGCAGATTGCCATGTCCATCGGCTTGGGCTGGGGCGGGAACTGGACAAGCATAAAGGACCGCCCGCACCTGTACCTGCCGGACTGGGGCAGCACCACTGCTAGGCTGAGGCAGCAGTACGGCATCCCCGAGAGGTTCATGCAGGAGTGGGGGGATGGGAAAGTCACCGTGGAAGCGATCCAGCAAGTGAATTCCGTATCTCCCACAGGGTACGAGCGCACGCGGTTCATCATGGACGTGCAGGCGTGCACGGGCTCAAAGGTGGACGGAAAGGCGGGGAGGGAGACGATTGGCAATACCATTACGGTATCTGCGTCCGAGAACCGGAAGCACCCGGTAGTGGTCCCCCTGCAGAAGCGCCTGAACGCTCTCGGGCATAGCTGCGGAGCCGTGGACGGCATCGCGGGCCCCAAATTCACGGCAGCGGTAAATTCCTACCAAAAAAACGTATTGGGCTACAATAGCCTGGATGGGGAAATCACGGCCAGGAAGAAGATGTGGAAGTCCCTGCTGGGGATGGTATGATGCCTTGAAACAGGCGGCAGGTGCTATCCTGCCGCCTGTTATACTCTGCACATCTACGCATACGCAACGTCAACAATGTCTTCACCGCAATTTATATAGATTGTCTGTTCTGATATGCTTGCATGTTCTTCTGCATATCTAATAGCTTCTTTTTCTGTTCCATAAAAGTCATTCAAAATATTTTTCCCATCTTCATTTGTAAACCAATATAAGTTTTCCGTGTCCATTTCTTTTTTTCTTCATTTGTCATATCCTCGATTTCTCCGATACAGATAGCAAATTCCGGTTTTCCCGCCAGACGCGTGCGGCGGAACTGAAATCGTCGCACACCGTTCAGCATTATATTGCATTAAGCGTATTCGATGGTATCCAATGTTTCGTAGTATGTTTCACCAGTTTCCCATAAAAGATTTTTTGCGTCCGCTTCATCTTCTGGCATAGCTGCTTCAAAAACAACCATATCGCCATCATGAAATTCATCTGTAGTATCGTGAATTAAAACAGCTTCCCTTCTTCCCTCTTCTGGCGCGCCGTGCCATATTGCAGTTACCTCTGTAAATTCAATTTCTCTTCCATCTACTTTAATAGTTTTTGTCATGTCCGTTCCCTCCTGTATTTGGTGGTTGTTTTCTTGTTTCTTGCTATGGTTACATAATACACAATAATAGACGAAAATGCAATATGTAATAATACACAATAATAGACGAATAAAGAAAGGCGTTTATTGTGCAAATTGCTACGCGGAAATAGACGTTGACAAATAAATAAAAATCTATTATCATATACTATATAGAAAGGCGGTGGAACAATGAGCGGTACTATAAATAAAATGCCGTATGGAACAAACGGAATTATAGATTTTTCCCGACTTTGGGAACTGTTAGAGCGTAAAGGATATAATAAGCAATGGCTTAAAAATAACGGTATTCATTCTAATACAGTTGCGAAGTTGACAAAAAATGAGAATGTAACTTGTGAGGTTATCGCTAATTTATGCAATTTATTAAACTGCCAGATTTGGGAAATCATGGAGTATAAGAAGGGGGATAAATAATGAAAAAGGAAATAAGTTTCCCTGATATAAAAAGCAGTGGAGGCATGCGCTAATCAATAGAAAGGCTGGAAGAATGTATATAGGGGAAACCGAAGATATTAGAAGAAGATGTAAGGCGCATATAGATTTATTGAAATCAGGCAAGCATACTAATTCAGAGTTGCAAAATGATTATAATAATAAATATCCATTTGAAATCATTGTATTGCCGGGAATTCCCGGAAGATGTAATTCCGAAAAAAGGCTGTGTGCAGAGGATTATTATATAGAATGTTTTCGCCGGCGTGGAATCAAATTATATAATAGTGAAAGTGATAAAAATATCAAAGAAAGTTTTTTATTTTATCGTCAAGGAATCACGCTTCTGTAAACAATTAATAAAAATAAATAACACATGATAATAGACTATTGACAAATACACGATAATAGACTATAATATAATTAGCCCAAGAGATACAGGGCTAATAACCCGAAAGGGAGGAAGGAGAGTACATGAACGAGATGACAGCGAAAGAAATCTTAAATCTGATTGATTGGTTGAGGGCGCAGGGATTCGATAACGACAAAGTAGTAGAGTGTATTGAGTATACTGAGGGAAAACGGAAACCAGAGCCAGACAAGCAAAACAAAGGGGCTGAATAAACAGCCCCAACACAAAACAGAAAAGGGCGGCAGACATACAAGCCGCCCAAAGGAAATTCAGTTAGCAGAGGAGGAAATATGGACAATAAAAAATTAAAGTGCGATGACCCTGAATTATTAGAAAAAATCGGTAGGTGCTACAAGAAATTATTGCTTTTGGCAAATGAGAAAGGGAAAGATCCTTTTCCGGCGTCAGATTCTTGCCCAACTAAATATTTCATGATGCTGCATAATCGTATTATAGGGGAAAAAACATTCCCGGATGATTTGCGGGAAGAAATAACAGATATGCTAAGCCTGGTGGATCCAGATGACTGGGCTGCCTCGGAGGGCAAGATTCTGCCTATGGAAAAAAGAATATACTTCCATAGGGGAATGGTATTGAGCAGATAGTTTTTAGGAAGGAAGATAGTTTCCTGACAATCGAAAGATAGGGGGGTGCCTGAAGAAATGGGTAGGCCAGCAGAGGACTTGAGTGGAAAAATATTTGGATTTTTGAAAGTTGTAGAAAGGGCAGAAAATAAAAAAGGCAAAAACAAGAGCTATGTGATGTGGCGATGCGAATGCCTTTTGTGCGGGGGAGAGAAAGATGCGAGCACAAACAATCTAAAAAGAGGGGCAGTCAAAAGCTGCGGCTGCCTGGCGGCGCACAATGGAAAGCTGAGAAGAAATGAAAGGGTATGTGTTATATGCGGGGAAAGATTTCCGGCAAGCCCCTCTTCACAAAATGTAACTTGCTCTGATGCCTGCAAAAGGATGTATAATTCCAGAAACCATAAGGGAATGAAGCATACGGAGGAAACCAGGAAAAAATTATCAGAATACTGGAGAAGCAGTGAATACATGAAAGAAGTGCAGAGAAAAGCTACAGAATCGGCTAAAAAAAGTCCGAAAGCAGGAAAGTTTGAGACAAATGTCCATGCCGTGGACTGGCATATTGTTTCCCCGGACGGAACTCATTACCAAATACACTCCCTAAATAATTGGCTCCGTGAAAACTGCAGGGAAAAATTCGGGTGCGAGCCGGACAGCAAGCAATTCTCTAATGTGATAAGCGGATTCAGTAGGGCTAAAAGGTCTGCCCTTGGAAAAATACCCGAAAGCCAAAGGCCGTGCCTGACTTATAAAGGATGGCAGGTGATTCCGACCCCTGCTGATTTTAAGGAAAAAGAATAAGCGAAGAAAACCCCGGAAGCAATCCAGGGTTTTCTTTTTTTTGCGCAGAATAAACAGCCGATTTATAAGGAAAATACGCGCTTAAAATAGCTGCTGGTTAGCAACAAATTAGCAACAAATTCTCAAAATCCCTGTACTTTTCATGGATTTTTCACATTAAATTTAAGATTTATTTAAGTTTTATCAAATTAGCCCCCGCAAAGCCCATAAATACGTTAGTCATTTACCGCAGAGGTCGCAGGTTCAAATCCTGTCGCATCGAGTAACGAAAAGCCAGTAAAACTAGGGCTTGTGGCAGAAGTTAAGCACTCCGTAATGGGGTGCTTTTCTTGTCTTATAAGAAAGACCTTGTCACACTGAAGCGTGAAAGTATCTTTCCTATTAAGATAAAAATAATTATGCGCACTCGTGCGATAGGAATGTAAATTGTTGAATATGTCAAAAACTAAAGAAATTTTGACCTGTTTTTGTGAAATCATATAGTTTTAGGGGATGAAAACTGCCGGAAATTATGCAACAATAATAATATTGGCAAATAATAAGTAAGATTTCCAGGCAGCTTGAGGGCAGACGTGTGCGCTGGGGCTTCTGGAAGAAGGAGGTTTTAATGAAGAGAACGAACAAGAACAGGCGAAAGAGATTTTTCGCCATGGCATTGGCGACGGTTCTGGCGTTTACTGCCGTGCCCGCGGATGTGCGGGCGGACGCAGCCGCAGATGCTTCGGATACGCCGATGGTAGTATCTGCAGGAGATGGGCAGGAGCAATGGACTCCCATCGGCCAGTACGTGCAGGACACGAATTACGATGTGCCCACAGACTATATGCAGAAAAAGGCAGGCATTGATTACGGTACCGTGCAGGATATCCAGTACCAGTCAACGGCAACTAATTCCACCCGCAAGGCGAAGGTAATCTTGCCGGCTGGCTACAGTACGGCAAAGAAATATCCCGTGCTCTATCTCCTGCATGGAATTTTTCAAGATGAGACAACGCTGCTTAATGACGGCGTACAGAACGTGATTGGCAATGCCATTGCGTCCGGCGACAGCGAGGAGATGATTGTAGTGCTGCCCAATGCCTGTGCCAATGCAACGGGCAGCGGCGAGGGGTTTAACCTGGAACATTATGCGGCATACGACAACTTTATCAATGATTTTGAGGACTGCCTGATGCCCTACATCAATGAGCATTACTCCACAGCTACCGGCAGGGAGAATACGGCTATCTCCGGTTTTTCCATGGGCGGCAGGGTAACGCTGCACATTGGTTTTACGCTTCAGGACAAGGTGCGCTATATTGGCGCGTTAAATCCGGCGTTTGGTATTTTGGAGTATGAAAATAATGGTGTGCATGAGAACGGTTTGTTTACGGAAGAGTCATTTACCTTGCAGCCGCAGTATATGGATGATATGCTGGTACTGATTGCGGCTGGCACAAATGACAGTATTGTCAGGGATGAGCCTGAGCGTTACCATAATGCACTGGCGGCAAACGAGGTTCCCCATATCTACTATGCCACGAAAGGTATCAATGCCAGCGGGCAAGAGGGCAGCGGCGATCACAATGGGGACGTCTATAAGCATGGACTTTACAATTTCATGCGCAGGATTTTCCATAAACAGCAAGTGTCGGCTGCGGAAAAACCTCTGCTGCATTTCAGTTTTGACGATGGGCAGGATGGAATAAAAAGCGAGGGCGTGAAAGTGACGGTCAATGGAACCCCGGATTTCACGCAGGACGGCGTGGACGGCAAGGCGATGTTCCTGGATGAAGACGATAAGGAATTTCTTGCGCTTACGAAAGAGGACGGTACTGGTCTGCTGACGGGCCGCGATGCCTTGACCATTTCCTATTGGAGCAGGACGGAGAGCAAGACCAACTGGGCAACGTACATTGCGCCAAGTACCGCTGCGCCTCAGTTTGGCAAAGAGAAGTATTTGGGAATTTTGGATAATGACGCTCAGATTACGGTGGAGCGTTATCTGAATACGGATGGCCGTCCGACCAATGTTTCCGGAAAAGGCAGGAGCGGTCAGTGGAAACACGTTGCCGTTGTCATCACGGAGACGGAGACGCGCCTGTACATAGACGGTAAAAAGGCAGGAACGCAGGCGAGCACATATAAAATGTCAGACATTGCGGGCGAGAATGGTATCTTCTATATCGGCAAAGCCTGCTGGGGCTCTGGCGAATATTTTGACGGATTGATAGATGACTATTCCGTCTATGGGTATGCGATGACCGATGGCCAGGTGAACAACCTGTACAATGGCAAAGATTTGGATGATGATTCGTACATAGCTTCTGAGGCAATGCAGCGCTGCTATGACAGCCTGTCTCTGGGCGGCTTAATCCCTGACGGCGCGGTGATGGAGGAGGGGAAACTGAATCTTCCTACGCAGCTTGACGGCGCTGCCATAACCTGGACTTCTGACAAAGAAAATGTGATTGGTAAAGATGGAACGGTGCATTTGTCTGCAGATGTAGCGGAAGTTACCCTGACGGCTAAGATTTTATTGAATGGCGAGACGACGAGCAAGAAATTCGTAGTTTCTGTCCTGCCGGCATCGGCTCAGAAAGCACAGTTTGAAAAAGATTTTATGATTCCTTATGTAGTCACAGGGGAGACGACGCTGCCCACGTCTTATGGGCAGGGAACCATCACCTGGTCCGGCACAGCAGTGTCTGCTGACGGTAAGGTTACTGCCGCTAATCAGGAACAGAGCGTGGAACTGACCGCGAACTGGAAAGCGGGCGATGTCAGCGCAGCCAAGACATTTTCCGTAAAAATCCTTGCCGCAGATGCCGTGGCGTTGGAGGCGTACACCCGCAAACCCCTTGAGGCGAAGGTTTATGGCGGAAAGCTTGCCTACAGCCTGCATCTGGCATACCAGAAAGAGGATGGGACTTATGAGGGGCTGTACTCCAACAATGGTATCCTCTATGCGAAAGCGGATATTTCCGCACAGGGTACATTGACGGCAAAGAATTTGAAAAATCCTTATGTGTTTGCTATGGCAGACGGCGGCTACGGCGTTATCTGCGTGCGCACGGATTCTTCCGATGAAACAATGGCAAATGCCCAGGATAACGTAAGCAGGGGCAAAGCGCTTCTGTTCACCACCAAAGATTTCATCCATTACGATGAGGTTGGTTTAATTGATTTAAAGAAAAATGTCTTTGTATCGGATATCGTCTGCGATTATGACAGCAGCGCGCAGAAATATGTGCTTCGCTGGAGCGATACAGAAGGCAACTATTACAGAAGCGTTACGTCAGATATCTGCAGCCTGTCAGCGGATACAGAGAAAGGCAGTATTTTCAGCTATGACACACAGGATACCTCCATTGAGGGCGCATGTGAGCGCAACCGCTTCTATGTACCGGGAAGCGTAGGCAAGAATGTCCTGCGCAAATTCAGTACCATATACAATACTTCTGTCCAGGTTCCAGAGAGCGTATCTGTCCTGAAAAAGGAAGAGGTGGAGAAGGTACAGGCGCAGCTGTCCTACAGCGATGGATCCCAAGCATCGAAGAAAGTAGACTGGAATCTCGACGGCGTGGACTTTAACAAGCCAGGCGCTTACACCATAAGCGGTACAGTGCAGAGGGCGCCGTCCATGATGTCTTCCAATGAGACTTCCCTCGGTGTGAACCGCGCGGACCCCTGCGTCTATTATAATCCTGATGACGGTTATTACTACTTTATTGCTACCAATGATGGCAATGGCAACAGTACGTTCTCCATAAAGAAAGCGAAGACAATCGAAGGGCTGAAGGACGCTCAGGAGACGGAAATTTTGAACCTTGATATGTATGACGATATCAATACCATGGTGTGGGCGCCGGAAATCCATAAGATTGACGGAGAACTTTACATTTTCTTTAGTTCCGATCCTGGAGATACTAAGGATTGGCAAGTGCAGTCCTATGTAATGAAATATAAAGGCGGGAATCTGGAAGATAAAGACAGTTGGGAGCGCCCCAAACGTTTCCTCAATAAAAAAGGTACGCCGTTAAACCAGGGAATGGCAGATTTCGGCGGAATTACTTTGGATATGACAACATTTAAGCTCAAAGATACCCGCTATGTAGCGTGGGCGCAGAGGGATTATGGACGCCGTACCGGTTCTGTCCTCTGTATTGGTACGATTGATGAGGCAGAGCCGTGGAAGCTGACAAGCGACCCGGTTATCATTTGCCGCCCCGATTATGGCTGGGACAACAATGACAATACGCCTGTGGATGAGGGACCGTATGCGATAATCCGCGAGGATAAGGTATTTATCACGTTTTCAGGTTCTTCCATCGGCGCGACATACTGCGTAGGGCTTCTGAGCGCAGATATCGACAGCAACTTCCTGGATGCTGAGAGTTGGACGAAGAACAACTGCCCCATCCTCTATGCGCGTGCCGTTGCAGGCGAGGCGGGTCCCGGGCATAATTCCTACACCACGGATGCGGCGGGTAATCTGGTATTTGTGTACCATGCAAGGCCGGTGGACGCAAATGGAAATGTTGGTTCCAGAAATACGGGGCTGCGCACCGTGCATTTTGACGCAGATGGCGAACCTGTGCTGTATATGTCAGGAGAATTGGAACTGGCCAAAGCCAATGAACAGGTACAGATGAAGGTCGTAGTGAAAGACCCGAATGCTCCAGAGCCTGGAACTGGCGGTTCGGGTCCTGATAAACCAAACACAGGAAACCCAGACACAGAAAAACCAAGCGTAAATGAAACCTTTAGCGGGCAGAATGGTCAGACTTTCAAAATTACTTCCACCAGTGGAGGGGACAATTGCGTAACTTTGACAGGGATAAGCCAAAATGCAACCGATTGCACCATACCGGATACCATTACCTACAAAAATCAGACGTTTAAAGTAACGGCGATAGCAGACAATGCGTTTGCGAACCAGGCAAACCTCAAGAACGTGGTAATCGGCAGGCATGTCACCAGCATTGGGGCGAAAGCTTTCTATAACTGCAAGAATCTGGCGAAAATAACTTTCCAGGGAACGGCAGTGCAGACAATTGGCAAAGATGCCTTTAAGGGTATTAAGAAAAACGCCTCTTTTGTCATGGCGAAAGCTTTCACTGCCAAGAATGTGAAATATAAGATTACGAAATCTACGGCAGCTGCCAAGCAGGTGAACGTGGTGGGAGCATCGAACAAGAACATCAAAACCCTGAATGTGCCGGCAACGGTGACGTACAATGGATTGACATTCAAGGTCACATCTGTCGGCAAGAACGCCTTTAAGAACAAGAAGAAATTAAAGAGCGTCACCATTGGCAAAAATGTCAAGAGCATTGGGGCGGGGGCGTTTTCAGGAGATGCCAGCCTTGCAAAAGTCAAATTTAGCGGCACGGCAATCAAGAGCATTGGCAAGAATGCCTTTAAGGGTATCAAGAAAAATGCTGTGTTCAGTGTGAAGAAATCGAAGAAAACATATTATAACAAGCTTTTGAAGAAAGCAAAGACAAAGAATTATAAAGTGAAATAGCAAGTGGGGCGGCTGTACCTTCGGAATCAACATCCATGGGGCAGCCGCCCTGAAATGCTGGTTTCGATTAGCAGAATTATGCATTGTTATGGTTTTGGTGGCAACTATTTCGCCTTGTAAAATATTTTAGGTCTGGCTGGGCGAAAAAATTAAAAAAAGTATTGACAAAACAAGTATATGCGTGTAAAATAATATCGTTGTGAAGATACAGTGCAAGCCCAGTTAGCTCAGTTGGTAGAGCAGAGGACTGAAAATCCTCGTGTCTCTGGTTCGATTCCGGAACTGGGCACTGACACGAAAGTGTTACTTCTGCGGGTGTAGTTCAATGGTAGAACACTAGCCTTCCAAGCTAGATACGTGGGTTCGATTCCCATCACCCGCTTATGCGATAGTGGCGTAGTTGGTAACGCGCGACCTTGCCAAGGTCGAGACCGCGGGTTCGAGCCCCGTCTATCGCTCTTTGTCTGGCAGCGGAAGCCTATGGCTTCCGTTGTTTTTTTGTCCTCCTTAAGCAATCACAAATACGCGAAATGTGTATCCGAACGTCACGGATATGCAAGACAACCATGACGATTGGTGTCTTTTTCTTTGGCACCGAAACACCTATACTTTCTTTAGGCTTGCAAAGTTTTTAGCAAGTTTTTACAAAAGAGAAGAGGTGTAATATGAGTATGAGTGATTTTGGATCCAGAGTAAGGAAAATAAGGAAAGAACGTAACATGACGATTGTGAAACTGGCAGAGTTGTGCGGTACATCCGAGAATGTTATCAGAAACTATGAAAAGTCAAGACGGCTGCCGCAGGTTGATATGTTAGCACGAATCTGCAATGCGTTGGAAGTGTCTCCGGAGTATCTGCTGCAGGATGAGCTGGTGTACCGTTCGCAGCAAGCGGGGGACGAGCTTCTTCAGAAAATCAGCAGGCTTTCTCCTAAAAATGTATGTGTCCTGACAGATATGGCAGACACATTGGGAAAGTATGATAAATTTCAATAAGATTGTGGGAATGGAAAGGAAAAACATCCTGGCAGTTGGGACGCTGGCAGGATGTTTTTTTATCTTATAGGAAAGACCGTTTCGCATTAATGTGTGAAAGTATAGCTATCTTGTTTTGAGGGAAAAAGATATTTTATTTTTGGGAGAAATATGTTAAAATATACTCTGTAATATGTCGTATGGCATAGAGAGACGCCGTGAGGCATATAGGATTAGAAGCGAAAGAAAGACCGAAAGGAGACGGCTAGTGAAAATTCTCAAAATGCACTTGGCAGAAGCTGCAGCAGTAATTCTGTTTTTTGTGCTGATGTTTGTTCTCTATCCCATGGATGGGGAAGAAGTGATTGAGGATATGTCATATAATCAGGACTGGGTTATTGCAGTAGGCGGGGAGGTTCAGAAATATGATATACTTCCGGAGGTAATCAGCTATCCGGAAAGTGGAGGAGAAATTATATTAAAGAAAGAACTGCCCGAGAATGTGAATTCGGCAGATTCCATCGGATATTATACATCGCACCAATTGTCTGAGGTATATATAGACGGCAAAAAAGTTTATGAGCGGAAAGTTCCCAGGGGTGTAAGAAGTAAGACGCCAGGGAATTGCTGGAATTTTGTCCAGCTGTGGAAAAGTTATGCCGGAAAGGATTTGGAGATACATATTACTAATTGCTACAGTTCTGCCAATATGAAGATGCCCACTGTCTATTATGGTTCGCAGTCGGCAATCGTACTTCGGCAGATTAAGAGCAGGTTTTTATCGTTGGTCATCAGTTTTATCATGTTTACGATGGGGATGGTGCTGTTGGCATTATGGTTTGCTGTTGGCAAGAAAATGTATTTTCACCGGGGAGTTCCCTGGCTTGGGCTGTTTTCTATGTATTTTGCAGTATGGTCCGCGTTTGAGAGCAAGGTTCCGGTACTTATGTTTGGCAAACCGCTTCTGTTTAGCATGGCTACTTTCATGAGCCTGAAATTGATGCTGCTTCCGTTTATTTGCTTTATCCGCACCGTATATAATAGGAAAGGAAAGAAACTTCTGGATATATTTGCAATAGCCTGTGTGATAGAACTTGCGGTATGTATTTTTTTACAGTTTATGGGCTGGGCGGATTTCCGGGAAACGCTTTGGATTACCCATTTATTGGGAATTGGAGCGGCAGTT
The DNA here is from genome assembly GCA_947565885.1 of uncultured Lachnospiraceae bacterium. Lineage (GTDB taxonomy): Bacteria > Bacillota > Clostridia > Lachnospirales > Lachnospiraceae > Petralouisia. The sequence goes on along the minus strand of CANOHX010000010.1, from coordinate 16,588 downwards.
GCTGTGCTGGTGATGGGCGCTTGTATGTTGTTGAAAGAGAAGCCGGCGTTGGGCAAGCGTGATGGAAAGTTCTGGATGAATGTATCCTGTATCTGCGTGATAAGCGTCTGCGTAGTTATGGATGCGATGAATTACTATTTTGGCTTCTATGGCGATGTGGCATTTTTTTCCAGGATTGGCTGTCTGATATATATTTTTGTTTTGAGCAAACAGTTTTTGGACGAATCCATGAAGCTGATTCAGGCTGGAAAGCATGCGGAGGAGATTTTAGAGGAAGCAGGGTTGGACAGCCTGACCTGTTTAAAGAACCGCAGGAGTTATGAAACCGATTTGTTTGAGATTCCCCAGGTAAAATACCCGCAGTTTGGCGTGGTGATGTTTGACTTAAATAATCTTAAGATGATGAATGACCGTTATGGGCATGGCGTCGGAGACGGCTACATTATTAATGGAAGCGAGATTATCCGTGATGTGTTTGGGGATATGGGAGAGATTTACCGGATTGGCGGAGATGAATTCTGTTTGATCTCAGATACGATTACGGAAGAGGTTTATGAGAAGAAAAGAAAAAGGATGTCTGACTGGATAGAAAGCCTGCAAGGCGCTTATGTTAAAGGCACCATGCAGATTGCATCCGGTTTTGCAAAATATAACCGCAGTAAGGATTTGAAACTGCAGGATACCATCCGGCGCGCTGATGAGCGGATGTATCGCTGCAAACGGAAACAGAAAGCAATTAGGAATAACAGTGAAAGAATATAAATAGGAGGTGGCTGAGTATGCGTTATATGCCGATGGCAAGAGTAGAGGAAGGAATGGCCTTGGGACAGGATATTTACAATGGAGAGGGGCGGCTGATTCTGGGCAAACATCTTGTTTTAAACAATGATTCCCTGCAGCAGCTTCTTCAGCTTGGGTTCCCCGGCATTTATATTGACGATGAATTTACAGAGGACTTGAGGATAGAACAGGTAATCCGCCCGGAACTGAAAAGCGAGGCCTTGAAAATGGTGCATGACCTGTTTTTGGATAATAAGAACATTCCGATGGAGCAGCATAACCTACAGGAAGTTGTCATGAATGTGATGGACGATGTGCTGAACAATCAGGAAGTGATGTGCAATATGCTGGATATTAAGACATATGATGATTATGTCTATTTCCACTCTGTAAATGTGGCGGTATTGTCCACGATGATAGGCGCTGCATGCAACATGAACAGAGAGGAATTGCATACTTTGACCACATCGGCATTGCTGCATGATGTGGGCAAGAGGTTTGTGGAGGACGATGTGCTCAATGTCCGGCGCGCGCTGACGGAAGAGGAACGGATTATGATTGTACAGCATCCCAAGCTGGGATACGAATTCCTCAAGGAGAATTTTGATTTTCTGCCGGAAGTGTACAACAGCGTGCTTGAGCATCACGAGTGGTACAATGGCTGTGGGTATCCCATGCGCAAATCCGGTTCAGAGATTCCGATTTATGCCAGGATTATCAAGCTGGCGGATGTGTACGATGCATTGACCTCAAAGCTTCCCTATCACGAGGCGGTGTCCCCTTCTGAGGCTGTAGAATATATCATGGCGAATGCGGGGGCAGAGTTCGACCCGGAGCTGGTGGACATATTCCTGCGCCGCATTGCCGTTTATCCGGTGGGCTGTGAGGTAAGCCTGTCAGACGGACGGACAGCCGTAGTCATGGAGAATTACAAGGAATTCGTGCTGCGGCCTAAGGTTAAAATTATCCCGACCGGAGAGATTATTGATTTGAAATTGGATGGCGATGTCAGGAATCTGACGATTTTAGAGTTGAATGTATAAATAGCCTGAGCAGAGCCATATGACTTAAGGAGGGATCAGCTACCTGGGGGCGTCTTTAGGTTTCCAAGAATACCTGATTAAGTGTAACAAGGACTATGAAAGTGACAGGACAGAAAGAAACGACAGACTTGCTGCTGGCAGAGAGCTTTAAGGAACTTGTCTGCCAGCAGCCTATTGAGAAGATTACAATTAAAGCAATTACAGACAGGGCTGGCGTAATTCGCCCAACTTTTTACAATCATTTTCAGGACAAATATGAGTTGCTGGAGTGGATTATCTGCACGCAGGTCTTAGAGCCGACCAAGCCGCTGATTCATGCGGGGATGGTGGACGAGGCGTTGAAGCTGATTTTTACGTCCGTGAAAGAGGAGGGCGAGTTTTATCAGAAAGCAGTGCGATTAGAAGGGCAGAATTCTTTTGAGGACATTACCAAGAAGTGCATTGAGGATGCGCTGTTAGAGGTGATTCGCGGCAAAGGGCATGTGGGGACAAAACATCATCCATGGCTGACGCCGGAACATATCGCCCAGTATTATGCCCAGTCGATGTGCTTTGTCGTCGTCAGCTGGATTAAGAGCGGCATGAGCGTGGAGCCGCAGGAAATTACCGATATTTACAATTATATCATTACGCGTTCCATGATGGAAGTCATCGAAGAACTGTGACAGATGCGGGAAAATGTATAAGAAAAACTACAAATCTGCCAAAATGTATTATTGGCATAGACACAGAAAAAGGATTGAATATTTATTTTTTCAGTTCTTTTTTTTATACTCTTCTTGAACAAGAAAATAAAACAAGAGGAGCGAAAAGAAATGAGAAAATTTGGAAAAGGAGTTGTCAAACTGAGAATACCGATTCTGCTTTTCAGCCTGCTGCTGTTAGTCCCATCGGTATTCGGCATTGTAAAGACCAGGATTAATTACGATATCTTGTCCTATCTTCCGAAGGATATCGAAACCATGAAAGGTCAGGATATCCTCATGGACGAATTTAATACCGGCGCATTTTCTATCTGCGTAGTGGAGGGCATGGACAATAAGGGCGTATCCGCATTGCGGGAACAGATTGAGGCAGTCCCCCATGTGAAGACCGTAATCTGGTACGATTCCATTGCGGATTTATCCGTGCCCATGCAGATCCTGCCAGATGATGTGCAGGAGAAATTTGTAGATGGGGAAGATACCATGATGATGGTGATGTATGATACCTCAATGTCATCGGATGAGACAATGGAAGCAGTGAAGCAGATTCGTAAGCTGGCGGATAAACAATGTTTTGTCAGCGGGATGTCAGCGGTAGTCACGGATATTAAGGATATCTGCCGGGAGGAAATGTTTGCCTATGTAGCCATTGCGGCAGTGCTGTCCTGTATCATCTTAGCCCTGACGATGGACTCGTTCCTGGCGCCGGTATTCTTCCTGCTGAGTATTGGCATGGCTATCTTATATAATTTAGGAAGCAATATGGTTTCTGGTGAAATCTGTTATATCACACAGGCGTTGGCGGCGGTGCTGCAGCTTGGCGTTACCATGGACTACTCAATTTTCCTATGGCACAGTTATGAGGAAAATCAGGAAAGGTTTCCGGAGGATAAGAAACGTGCCATGTCCCATGCGATTTCCAATACACTGGGTTCCGTGCTGAGCAGTTCTACTACTACGGTGGCTGGTTTCGTAGCGCTCTGTTTCATGACATTTACCTTGGGCATGGACTTGGGAATTGTGATGGCAAAAGGCGTTCTGATTGGCGTGGTATGCTGCGTAACCGTGCTTCCTTCCCTGATATTGGTTTTTGACAAACCGATTTCCAAGACAAAACACAGGCCGTTCATACCGGACCTTGGAAAAATAGCGCCCTTTGTGGTGAAACATTATAAAATATTTGTGGCAATCTTCCTGGTTGTGCTGGGACCGGCATTGTATGGATATACCCATACCGGCGTCTATTATGACCTGGCAGGGACGCTGCCTAAGGATTTGCCGAGTATCCAGGCAAATGACAAGATGAACGAGACTTTCCAGATGAACGCTACGCATATCCTGCTGTTTGACAGCAAAATGTCACAGAAAGATGCGGGCAAGATGAAAGATGAAATGGAAGCGGTGGACGGCGTGTCCACGGTGCTCGGGCTGGAGTCGGTAGTCGGTCCCTCCGTTCCGCTGGAAATGATACCGGAAGAAGCCAAGGAGAAATTCATGAGTGATAATTACCAGATGATGATGATAAGCTCGGAATATAAGGTGGCTTCCGATGAGGTAAACAGCCAGATAACAGAACTCAATGCAATCCTCAAGGATTACGATGCCACAGGGATGCTGATTGGCGAGGCTCCCTGTACGAAAGATTTGATTACCATCACCGACAAGGATTTTAAGGTCGTAAGCGTAGTCTCCATTGTGGCGGTATTTCTGATTATACTGCTCACCTTTAAATCCGTTTCCATACCGGTAATCCTGGTAGCTGTGATTGAATTTGCCATTTTCATCAACATGGGCATTCCGGCATATACAGGGACGGTGCTTCCGTTCATCGCTTCCGTGGTTATCGGAACTATCCAGTTGGGGGCAACTGTGGATTATGCTATTCTCATGACCACGCGTTACAAGAAAGAGCGTAACCGCGGAGCAGAGAAACAGGAGGCCGTAACCATTGCCTTATCGACATCTATTTCCTCGATTGTAGGAAGCGCGCTGAGCTTTTTTGCAGCAACAGTGGGTGTGGCATTCTATTCCAAGATTGACATGATTGGTTCCCTGTGTACCCTTATGTCGAGAGGGGCAATCATCAGTATGTTTGTGGCAATCTTCATCCTGCCAGCAATGTTCATGGTATTTGACAAGGTAATCTGTGCGACCAGCATAGGTTTTGGACCGGGCAAGGAAAAGAAAGCAAAAACAGAAAAAATAAATGCAGTTTAAATAAAAATAGATTCGGTTCATTCAGTTGAAAATAAAAAATCACTTCTAATGGAAATATAGTGCAAAATAGTAAAACAGGAGGTTCAGACAATGAAAAATTTAGAGTTGAAGAAGAAATTTAAAAATAAATATATGATTCGCGTGGCAGCAGGAGCCGTAACCGTTGCTATGCTGGGGGGCAGCACAGGGCTGGCATATACCGTATATGCAGAAAAAGAGGACGATACGGTGAAAGAAGACAGCAAGAAGAGCACAGCGGATGAAAAGGACATCAAAAATGCGCTGGAAAATGTGCTCTCGGCGGCAAAAGAGACGGAGGATGCCGGCAAAGAGGAGACGGTTTATGTTGTAGCGAAGGCAGATGGTTCTGCCGATAACGTCATTGTCAGCGAGTGGCTGAAGAATACAGATAAAAAAGCAACGCTGGAAGATGAATCGGATTTGAAAGATATCGAAAATGTCAAGGGAGATGAAACTTTTACCCAGAGTGGCGATAAGCTGACCTGGAAGGCAGATGGCAAAGACATTTACTATCAGGGCACTACCGATAAGGAACTTCCGGTTACCCAGAAAATCACCTATTTCCTGGATGGAAAGGAAATGTCCCCGGAGGATATAGCAGGAAAGAGCGGAAATGTTAAAATACGTTTTAATTATACCAACAACATGAAGACGACCGAGATTGTGGATGGCGAGGAGTATGAGGTTTATGTGCCCTTTACCGTGATGACGGGCATGATTTTACCGGAGGATTACAGCAATGTCGAGATTACAAACGGAAAAGTAATCTCCGATGGCAACCGTAAAGTTGCCGTAGGCATGGCAATGCCAGGTCTGAAAGACAGCCTGGATATTGAGGAAGGGGAGTTGGATGATGATGTGAAAATCCCTGAATATGTGGAGATTAGCGCGGACGTGGAAAACTTCTCATTGGAGATGACGATGACAATCGCAATGAATGATCTGCTCTCTGGCAGCGATCTGAGCGAAGCGTTTGACCTTAGCGCACTGGAGGAAAATGTAGATACCTTATCGGATGCTTCCGGGAAGTTGGTAGACGGTACGACAGAACTGTCCAAAGGGCTGGATACGTTATCTAACAGCATGAAAGAATTTGCCGGCGGAATCGACACCCTCAAAGGCGGAATAGAAAGCTATACGAATGGAGCCTCCCAGCTGAACGCGGGAATCAGCACCCTTTCAGCTTCTTCCGGTACGCTGATTAACGGCGTGACGACTTTAAACGGCAGTGCAGCTACTTTGAATGACGGTGTGGCAAAATTGGACCAGACCTTGAAAGCAAAGATGACAGCGGAGGAAAAATCATCTTTAATCAAGCAGGCAGATGCTGCTATCGACAGCACGTTTAAGGATAAGAAACAGGGAACGGAGGCCATCAAAAAACAGGCTTCCCAGACGTTCTATGACAGCCTTGCCGGCAATCAGGCAGCGAAAGACCAGGTAACCGCAGGGCTGGGGACATATACGCAAGGCGTGCTGAATTCTGCCCTGGCTCCTGCATATACCCAGGTGGCAGCACAGACTGCAAAGGAACAGAAGATGGCGGAGGTAAAACCACAGGTGGTTCAGGGCGTTACCCAGGAAGTGGTAAAGCAGGTAACCAGGCAGGTAACCGCGGGCGTGACTTCAACGGCAATTGCACAGCAGACGGCGGCAGCAGAGCAGGCGGCAGCACAGGCGGGAGGAACTTTGAATGCAGAAGCGGTGGCACAGATTTGCAACGCGGTCAATACGGCGGTCAATACGGACGGATCGGAAGCCCAGCAGCAGATCAATGCCTTGGTAGCCGGGCAGCAGGATACCATCAACAGCCTGGTAGCCGCCAATGTGGACGCCAAGATGAAAGAGGCGGAAGGGCAGATTGACGCAGGAATTAATTCCGCGGAAGGTCAGGCACAAATTAAAGCTACCGTAGATGCGCTGGTGAACCAGACCGTGGGTGCAGTGATGTCCGATCAGACCTTGCAGTCTACGATGAGCCAGGTTGCAAGCCAGATTGTGGCAGGGATTGCAGACGGAGCCAAGGATACGGTGGGCGCTGCAGTTGCAGATACTGCCAAGACGGCAGCTAAGACAGCGGCGGAATCCGCAACTATCACCGCCGTAGATGCAACGAAGGCACAGATTTCAGAAGCCATCAATGCGCAGGATGCGAACAGCGGTTACAGCCTGGTGAGCGGCATGCAGGCGTTGAGCCAGGGCACGCAGACCATGAGTGACAGTATGCCGACGCTGACAAATGGAATCAGCCAGTTAAAGAATGGTGCAGAGACTCTTGTGTCCAATAACAGCGCTTTGGTAGATGGGGCGTCAAAACTCTCCAGTGCAACTTCACAGGTAGAAGAGGGCGTCAGGAAACTCGATGACGGTTCTAAGGAACTGATGGACGGCATGGTAGAGTTTGACGAAGAAGGAATCCAGAAGCTGACGGATGCTTATGATGGGGACGTCAAGGAATTGCTGAACAGGCTCAAAGCAGTGGTCAATGCGGGGAAGGATTATCAGACATTTACTAAGGTTGCTGATGGCGTAAAAGGTTCTGTGAAGTTCATTTTCCGTACGGACGCCGTAAAAGCAGAGGAAGAATAAGGATAAATCAATGAGCATGATGGAAGAGATGGTAGTTTTATTGGGGATATCACTGGAAATCTTTGGCGCCATGGAGTGCCAGGGTTCCCTGGTGGCAAAAATAGAGAAAAAACAGCTTGTTATATTCTGCTCCATATTGGCTGCCGGGCAGGTACTGGCGCTGGGAATCGGAGATTTCCTGTCCCTGTTCCTGTCCAGGCATGAAATGCAGGGCAAAGAAATCTTCCTGGGGCAGGCGGTTGCAGCGGCAATTTTCCTGTTCCTGGGAGTCCGTCTGCTTGTAAAGGCGTGGCGGAATGAAAGGATTATTGAGCGGCGTGAGGAAAAGCTTGAGATAAAGAGGTTTCTGGGGATTTACAGCAAGGGCATCCTGTTCACGTTTCTGGCAGGGATTGCCCTGGGTTTCCTCGGCGGCAGCATACCGGTCATTCTTGTGCTGACAATGCTTTTGACAACCTTGGTTACGGTTATCGGCATGTATACCGGATACCGCCTGGGGTTTGAGCATAAGATGAAAGCCTACGTCCTGGGCGGGCTTTTGCTGATAGCCGGGAGCATGGATGTGGTTTTTCGGTATATGGGGTGAAAATTGATTTCTGTGGCAGTGAGCAAGGAACAGCAACTTGAATATTATTTTACCAACAAATAGCCTAAAACTATGATGGCAATTAAAAAAGCCTATTGCACTAAACATATGCAGATAAATCATTGACAGTCCTTTGCCACGCTGCTGTGCATTTCAGCAAAAAATCTCCGGGGTGCATATTGCATTCCATTCCTGCATATGCTATAATGCCGATAGGCAAAGCGAAAGCAGTGTCCTTTGACACAAATCCAAACCCCCGGAATGGCCGTTCCGGGGGTTTCTTTTGGCTAGTTGTCATCATCGTTGCCATCTAGCCATTTGATGATGTAGTGGCAGACTACACCACCCACGACAGCAACAAAAAGCGAAAGCAGTATATCCATCTTGACACCCCCTTTCCGTTGCCGGATTGGGTATGACAACACAGGGATTGTACCATATCCCTAACACCTATGTAAAGCAAAAACCGCCCCTGCGCCAACAGGAACGGTTCCCAGATGCATTACATATTTCATATATTGATTTCATCAGCGCTTCCTTACAGACATATCTGGCTATTTCTTAATCTTTAATTTTGCTACCTTACTGAATTTGGAATAAACTTTGTTGCCCTTGGAATCTTTCTTATAAGCTTTTACTTTCACGTAATAAGTCTTGCCTTTCTTCAGATTCTTCAAGGTCAGCGTGTTCTTGGTAATGTTTTTGGTTTTGGTAACTTTCTTCTTGAATTTCTTGTCTGTGGAATAGGTAACCTGGTAACCGGCTGCCCCAGCCACTTTTTTGATGGTTATGGTCAGCTGTTTCTTTTTCTTGTTTTTTAAGGTGGGCTTAGAAGGAGCCTTTACCGTTATCGCTTCTTCCACCTGCTCCCATTTTGCTGTCAGCGTAAGGTTGCCGGTGACTGCGCTGTTAAAGTCGTATTTCGTGTTCCCATTATACCAGCCGGCGAAAGTGTAGCCGTTCTTAGCAGGATTTGCGGGTGCAGTTGCTTTCTGCCCTTCTGTCACAGACTGGCTGGCCACGGAAGTGCCGCCGTCGCTGTTGAAAGTAATGGTGAATACACTTGGCTCCTTTATTTCTTCCTTAGCTTTTTTCTCTACGGTTATGGTAAACGATTTTGTCCGAATCTGGTCACGGATGGTTCCATCGTCTGGTCCGGCAGTAAGCGTTGCCGTTAATGTTACCGTTGCGTCACCCTGTTCGTAGCTTGGGCGGTTTACCTTGCCGTCAGCGGCAATGACAGAGGGATCTGAGGATTTCCAGGTAATTGCCACGCCGTCAGCGGCAGCAGAGGGAAGCGTCATGTCAGCGGAAGCTTTTGTTGGCAGGGAAAGCTCTTGTGTGGCAGCCTTCACCTGCTCCACGTATGGGGTTGCGGCGGTTTTGTATGCTTCATCCCATTTGAGCCGCAGGTTGTTGTATTCCTCGGAAGTGATGGGCATGATTGTGCCGTGGCTGGCGATTGGAGCAGGCATGGAATAAAGTGTGGTGCCGTCTATCTGTTCTGCGTTTTTCGTGCCAAGAACATGGAAGTTTCCTGCGCTGATGTCGTCAGAAAGACCGGGGAAGATGGTGGATTGTGTCTGGTCTGCTATCAGACAGTAAATGTCGTCGCCAGTTAAGTCAAATCCTTTTAGGGCAGCGATGTTTCGGGCGTTCTCCACATCATCATCATTAAGCTTAAAAATACAGGGACCTTCAATTTGCCCGCCGCCTACATCTAAAGAATCAGCGTGTACGAATTCCCATTCAGAAGCTGTCAGGGATTTACTGCGCTCGCAGTATACCCTCTTTCCGGGAGTGTCGTGCACGGTGCTTTTTGATTCGTTTTTTGAGTAGCGGTAGTAATACTCTCCTGCTTTGATGACTGTAGTGTCAATGACGTCCGCCTCTCCGTCAATCCATACCTGTGCTTCTGAGAATGTTTTGAAGTCTTTTGTTGTAGCATAATATAAACGTTTTTTGCTGTATGGAACTTCATCTTCGGAGGTTGTGGAAGACCAGAATACCACATACTCTTCTTCTTCGTCGTCCCAATAGGCTTCCGGTGCCCAGGCACAGCCAGCCGTATCTATCGCCACCGGACATTCTCTTTGTTCGGACCAATTCACTAAATCGTCAGATTCCCAGACCATAATGCTTTTGCTTCCCAGTTTAGTTTCATATCCCGTGGCAAATCCCATGCCAGGATATTTTATGCCGTCTACAGTGATTTCAGCGGCATTTAAATCTGTCGCCAGAAGATAGAACTTGTCACCCTCGTTAGAGCGGATGATAAACGGGTCGCGTAGCCCATGTGTTCCCAGCTCAGATTCAAATATGAACTTTTCATTGTTCAATGCGGTAAAGTTCAGGCCGTCTTCGCTGATGCCGAAATAAATCCGCTCGTCCCTGAGTACATTTTTGGCATAAGGAAAATAAACGAACAGATAATCCGTGGTTTCCGACGTACCTGCCGCATTGGCATAGACAGGCTGTTCGATGGCGGCGTCCGCTGCCTGTACATCCATGCAATTGCCATATGGAAGCAGTGTGGCAGCCATGGCAATTGCGGTAAAGCCGGCGATTGCCGATTTGAAAAAGTTCTTAGGTCTCATGATAGTATCCCTCCTTGTAAATAATAAAAATTGGCAAGTTTAAAATTTATAAATATTATATCATGAATTCCAAAAACGGCAAAAGGATTTTTGGGTAAAAAGCCGAATAATACTAAAATAATTGTTGATTTTTAGTAAAAGATTTAGTAAAATGAACGTAAGAAAATGCCAACAGGCAGGAAATGTTTTGGCATTTTAATAAATATTTATTTAAGGAGGGTCATTATGATTAAGAAGAAGTTAATCAGACAATGTCTGGCAGGGTTTTTATCGCTTGCCATGATAGTCACGCTGTTTCCGGCGGGCACGTTGGGGACGGTTCAGGCGGAAGATGCGCCGCAGCCCGCGCTGCATTACGACATGAGCCATGCAAATGGCAAACTGACAGATGTCAGCGGGAATTCGCATGATGGGGCGTTGAAAAATTTTACAGATGCTGATTTTGCGACAGAGAACGGAGATACGGCATTGAATTTTGACGGAACTGAGAAATATGTGGAGATTCCGTCTGGGGTTATTAAAGGAAATGGCAAAGAATCTTTTACTATTGAAGCTTCTTATACAGATGGACGTCAGGATGGTTCCTGGCTGCTTACGTTGGGAACTACCGTAGGGTCGTGGCCAGATGTAAAGAATTACCTCTTTGTGTCGCCGTATTCCAGTCAAGATGGTTATAATGGCAAGATGCTGGCGGCGATTAAGAATGACAGTGCTGATGGTGAGCTGCGTTATGATCAGGCTACGGCGCTGACCGGAGATGCAGAGGGTAAGAATATTGTTACAGTGGTGTTTGACAATGGCGATGTTACATATTACCTGAATGGGGCGAAAGCAAAAACAACCGAGTCAGGGTATAAGATACAGGATATATTGAAAGATAACAGCACAGACACTTGTATTGGATATATTGGAAAGTCGCTTTACAGTGGAGATAAATACTTTAAAGGTTCGCTGTCAGATTTTAAGGTATATGAAACTGCTCTGACAGAGGCCCAGGTTACCGGTATCCACAATGAAAAGGTTGCAGCTTGGGAAACAGAGAAGAAAGTGCTGAGAGTAAGGAAAGCCTTACTGGAGACAATGCTGAATGGAAATAAAGGAATTGATGAAGTATCGACAGATTTGGCATTTCCGGCAGAAAAGGATGGAGTCAGCCTGACATGGACCTCTTCTAAGACAGATGTAGTTGCAGCGGACGGAAAGGTTCATGCTACAGCGGAAGGTCAGAAAGTTATAGTGAAAGTGGTGGGCACGTTAGATAGCATAACGTTTGAAGAAGAGTGGGAGCTTAATGTAATTACTGAGGAAGGCGCAGAGTATCAAGCGTTTGAGGATATAACGATTCCCAATGCAGATGACATTAAGGGCAATATTACGCTTGCTTCTGAGGGTGCGGCAGGTTCCCCGATAGTCTGGACGTCTTCAAATGAGGCGGTAATCAATCCGGCAGCGCAGGGAGCTAAGCCGGCGGGCGTGGTGACAAGGCCGGATGAAGATACAGCGGTAAAATTGACGGCAACGCTCAAACAGGCAAGCGGGGATAAGAAGAAAGAATTTGATGTTACCGTAAAGAAAAAGGCTGTGGTAGGCGAGATGACAGATTATGTATTTGCCTACTTTGCAGGAGATGGTGAGGGCGAACAGATTTTCCTGGCAAGCAGCCGTGACGGCATGGACTGGGAAGAGTTAAATGATGGTAAACCTGTGCTCAAATCCGAAATGGGCACTACCGGACTGCGCGACCCTTATATCCTGCGTGCACCGGAAGGGGATAAATTCTATCTCGTAGCAACGGATTTAAGCATTGCCTTGGCGAATTGGGCATGGGGGGATGTTCAGAGGAACGGCAGCCAGGCATTGATGGTCTGGGAATCTGATGATTTGATCAACTGGACAAACCAGCGTATGGCAGTAGTCAGCGCCAAGATTGAGGCGGGATGTACCTGGGCGCCGGAAGTTTTCTATGACGATACCACCGGAGAATATATACTGTTCTGGTCTTCTTTGGTAAAGGGTCATAATTATGATAAACATAGGGTCTACTATGTTAAGACAAGGGATTTCTATACTTTTACAGACCCACAGATTTGGATTGAGAATAGTTTCAGTACGATTGATGCCACGGTAATTAAGGGAGATGATGGCAAGTATTACCGTTTCTGCAAGAATGAAAGCAATGGTGCAAAATATATCTATGAAGAAGTGGCAGATACGTTGCTGGGAGAGTGGAAAGGCGTAGGTTGGACAGACACACCAAATGATAATAAAATTGGTTATGGTGAAGGTCCTTGCTGCTTTAGGATTAATGATGATGACAGGGATGCGGTAGGAGCAAATTATTGCCTGTTGATTGATGACTTCGGCGGAGTGAGGTATTATCCGATGCTTACGGATGATTTGGCATCAGGAAAGTTTGAAGATGCCAAAGGCAAAGCTAATCTTCCATCAAAGCCATGTCATGGCACGGTAATGAATATCACTAAGGAAGAATATATTGCGCTGACCTCTAAATGGGGCAAGCCGTCGCTGGCTGCCGACAGCATTCCGGCTGTAGTGGAAACTGGTTATACGCTTCCGGCAGAAGCTGATGTGGTATACGCAGGAGAGACAAAGAAAGTTCCGGTAACCTGGGATAAGACGGCGGATGATTTCAAAGAGCCAGGAACTGTGACTGTGACTGGAACGTTTACGTTTGACGGCAAAGAGGGAACTTCTACAAAGACAATCGAAGTCATTACAGTTTCTGAGGACTGGATTTATTATATTGATGCCGGCGTCGGCAGCTGGAACACGAACAAGTCGCAATCTGCTTTCCATGCATTGGCAGGACAGAAAGCGGACCTTCGTAATGTATTGCCAGACCAATTGTACGCAGAGGGAAGCTGGGGAATCAATAATCCTAAGGACAGCAGTACAGAAGGCTATGCAAATGCAGGAAACCGTACTTCCAAAGAGAATTCTCTTTATGCCAACGGCTGGTGGGCAAAAGGCGGAAAAACATGTGAGTATATCATCCCATTGGAGAGCGGTAATTATAAGGCGACTGGATATTTCCAAGAGTGGTGGGATGAAAAGAACAGAGAGATAGACTTCTATGCAGATTATAAGAATGATGCTGGTGAAACGGTAACCACTGATGTTATAAGCAATAAGATGGCAGGGCAATGGGCAAAATGGGCTCCGGAGATTGAATTTGAGGTCACAGGCGTGACTGGAACTACGGAAGTGCATTTCTATGCGAAGAAAAAGGAAGGAACAAACCCGAATCCGCATATTGCAGGACTTGCCATTGAGAAAAAGATGACAGCCGAAGAGAAGGCCGATCTTGAAACAAAGAAGACGGCAGCTAGGGAATCTCTGGGCAATGTTACGGCAGAGCCCGCTGGCGACACTGCGGTGGAATTGTTTATCGGCAGTACGAAAGACATCGAAGTGACTTATCCTGATGACTTGAAGGAGAAGGCAAAAGCCGCTAATATGGAAGTTGTCACCACTTATAAGAGCAGTAAATCCAGGGTGGCAAGTGTGGATGAAAATGGTAAGGTTACGGCAGTGGCTGCTGGCGAGGCTGAGATAACAACCACAGTTGCTTTGAGCAGCAAGATCAGCAAATCCTTTACGACAAAGATACAGGTAAAAGAAATACCGGTAGAAAGCGTTGAACTGAGCGAGAAGACGCTCACTCTGAAAATTGGAGAGAATAAGACGCTTACGGCGACAGTACTGCCAGAAAATGCGACAAATAAAGAAGTCACCTGGAAATCCGACAACGAAGCAGTAGCAACTGTTGAGGATGGAACGGTAACTGCTATAGCTGAAGGAACAGCAAATATTACAGCAACAGCAGGAGAGAAGACGGCAACCTGTGTGGTAACGGTACCGGCAAAACAGTCGGGAGGCTCTACAGATAATAATCCTTCGTCTCCCACAAACGTTGCAGTAAGCAGCGTGACCTTGAACCCCAACCAGGCGGCAGAAACGCTTGCTGTAGGAGGACAGATTACGTTTACAGCGGTAGTCGCACCTGCCAATGCGACAGATAAGAAAGTAGCTTGGGCGTCCAGCGACCCCAATGTTGCAGCGATTTCTGGACCGGATGCCAGCGGCAAGGTAACCGTAGCTGGCAAGAAAGCGGGAACGGCGAAGATTACGGCAACGGCAGGAGGCAAGACAGCAACCTGTACGGTAACGGTAGTCAGCCTCAGTCTCAACAAGACGAAACTGACGATGGGCAAGGGAGAGAAGTTCACCCTCAAAGTGAGCGGCGCCAAGAACGTGGAATGGAGCAGCGACAACAGCGCGGTAGCTGTTAAGAACGGCAAACTTACGGCAAAGAAGACGGTCAAGAAAGCAGTTACTATTACTGCCAAAGCACACGGAGCGGTCCTTACCTGCAAGGTGACAGTCAAGAATGCACCCAAGAAGATTAGCCTGAATGCGAAGTCTAAGACTCTGAAGAAAGGCAAGACTTTTAAGATTAAGGTTAAATTCCCCAAGAATACTGCCAGCAATAAGCTGACCTACAAGAGCAGTAATTCCAAGGTGGCAAAAGTAGATGCCAATGGCAAGATTAAGGCAGTTAAGAAGGGTAAAGCAACGATTACCGTTACGACTTTCAACAAGAAGAAAGCAAAGATAAAGATTACTGTGAAATAGCATCAAAAGTTTGTGGGGCATGGATTTCCATGCCCCATTCTTTTATTCGCGGATATGATCGAGCCCTTGGGCGATGATCGTCAGCACATGGGAATCGAGCAGGGAATAATAAATCGTTTTGCCTTCCCTGCGGTTCTTGACCAAACGGTTCTGTTTGAGTATACTGAGTTGGTGGGAGATGGCGCTCTGTGACATATCAAGTTCTTTGGCGATATCATAGACGCATTTTTCTTTGTCGAGCAATGCGTATAAAATCTGAAGCCGGGTCGGGGTTCCGAAGATTTTAAATAATTCTGCCAGTTGTTCAAATTCGTTTTGAGTCATATTGGGCCCCCTTTTCTAGCTAAACTGCTTTATATAGTAAACGCATTAAATGAATGCGTTTACTATAACCGCTCCGCGAGGATGCGCACGGATGCACATAGGAAACATGCCTCTTGCGGCGTGCATCCGGCGCAGGAAACGAATCAAAACGTAAATGTTTTGTTCGTTTCCTATAAAAATATCACAGAAAGGAAAAACTGTCAAAAGGATTAATATAAGGATATGAACATTTTATTGATAGCAATCAACGCAAAATATATCCATTCCAACCTTGCAGTGTACAGCCTGAAAGCATATGCGGACAAATATCGGGAACATGTGCAGCTTATGGAGTATACGATAAACCACCGCATGGATTACATTCTGCAGGAAATCTATAAGCAGCGGCCCGATGTGCTGTGTTTTTCCTGCTATATCTGGAATTTCCGTTATGTGCAGGAACTGGCGGCGGAATTCCATAAGCTTGCGCCGGAGGTACCCATCTGGGCGGGGGGACCGGAGGTGTCATATGAAACGGAAGCTTTTCTGGCGGATTATCCCATGGTACGAGGGGTGATGGTTGGGGAGGGGGAAGCAACGTTTTATGAGTTATGCCGCTTTTATGTGGAAGGATTGGCTGGGGGCATAGGTGCAGACATTGCCGCTGAAAATGGCGGATGGGATAAGATTGGCGGGTTGGAAGGGATTTCCGGGCTGGTTTTCCGTGACAGTGAAGGAAAACTTGTGCGTACGCCTGCAAGGGAGCCGCTGCCTATGGATGAACTGCCTTTCTGCTATGAGAATTTACAGGATTTTGAAAACCGCATTATCTATTATGAGACCAGCCGTGGCTGCCCTTTTTCCTGTAGTTACTGCCTTTCTTCCATTGAGAAAGGGCTGCGGTTCCGTTCCTTGGATTTGGTGGAAAAAGAACTGCAGTTTTTTCTCGACCACCGTGTGCCGCAGGTGAAATTTGTAGACAGGACGTTCAACTGCAGCCACAGCCATGCGCTTGCTGTCTGGAGGTATCTGCAAGAGCATGACAACGGCGTGACGAATTTCCACTTTGAGATTTCTGCCGATTTGCTGACG
>CANOHX010000009.1 GCA_947565885.1 uncultured Lachnospiraceae bacterium | reverse complement strand
TAGCCAGTGTCGTGGCAACGGCGGTTTCCTGCCTGTTAGGGTTTGTCTGGCTGTGTGATAAGAGGAGCAGCTTTCCCCTGGGAATCTGCCTTGCCTGCAAGGGCGTTTCTTTTTGGCAGATTGCCAAGGCGGGCAGTCCGTCAGCCATGAACAATCTGTTTCAGACCCTGCGCGTCATGGCGGTGAACACGCTGCTTTTGTGGAGCGGCGGCAGCGGATTGGTAGCGGCGTTTACGGCCGTAAACTGTATCTGTGCGTTTGAGGAGAGCGTTACCGGCGGCGTGCCGCAGGCAGCATCGGCAATGCTGGGCATATATAGTGGAGAGCACGATAACAAGAGCGCCCGCATGTTGATAAAAAGGCAGATAAAAAGCGGTGTGCCTTATTGCCTGTTGTTTTCTGCCGTGATTCTTGCGGGGGCAGATTTGATTGCCGGAGCATATGGGCTGACAGAGTCCCTGGGGTTTGCCTTTTTCTGTCTGTCGCTGGGCATGATTCCCGCGTTGTGTAATTGTATTTTATCAGGCTATTATAATGTCTCAGGGCACTCGATGTGGGCAAATGTTATTATTTTGCTGCGCGTGTTTGTGCTGCCCTGTGCCAGCCTGTCTGTGCTTTGGCGGTTTTCGCTGAATCCGTGGTGGTTTTTGTTTTTTGGTGAAGTTCTCACGCTGTTTTTCTGGTTTGCGGCGACAGGGATTTACTGCCATTTTCATGACCGCTGTTCTCGTTTCCTGCTGATGGACAATACTTTGGAGGAGACCGGGCGGGTCATCAATTTTTCTGTGCGTGGAGAGGCGGAGGATATCTGTGATGCCAGCAGCAAGATTACCGTATTTTGTGAGGAAAATGGAATGCTGCCGGGGCAGGTCATGCGTGTAAGCCTGGCAATGGAAGAGTTGATGACAGTGATTGCATCCGTGAATCCTGCGGGCAGCGTGGAGTTTGACCTCAGAGTATATTCTCTGGAAGGCGTTATCGGAATCCGCATCCGTTACAGCGGCAGGGAGTTCAATCCTTTGCGCCGTACCCAGGATGGTATCGGGACGAAGGGTGAGGCTATACAGGGCAAAGCAGAGGCTGCGGCAGAGCTGGATGATATGTATATGGGTATCCGCATGATTGAGGATATGGTGGAGACGTCTTTGTATCAGCGCACATTTGGCATGAATACGATTCAGATTTACATATGACAGGAACGGAGGGAAACATGAAAACCGATTATGGGAAACTGGGGCGGGAATCAATGGATTCACTCAGGAATACCTCAGAGCTGGCGGCAGATGTACAGCTGCGGATGCTGGCCGGGATTATGCGCCGCAATTGTGATACAGTGTATGGTAAAAAATATGGTTTTGGGGAGATTGAGACTGCTGGGGAGTTCCAGAGGAAAGTGCCGCTTTCTGTGTATGGAAATTATGAAGAGTATATTTTGCGGATGATTGCGGGCGAGGAGAAAGTTCTCACAGAGGAGCCCGCTGTCTATTATTGCATCAGCTCCGGCACGACCGGGGCGGCGAAGTATCTGCCGCTCACGGAAACGGATTTAAAGATTCAGTACCGTTATGCATATGGAATTCCCTTTGGCATGGTGCGGGAATATTACCAGGATTTGCCAGAGGATGAGGTTTTTGGCAGGATTTTCCAGATTGGGGAATTTGCCAAGACCGCTATGAAAAATGGTGTGATGAACGGCATACGTTCCGGTTGCCTGTACCAATGGCTGGACAGGGACGGACAGTTTGACGCCGGGGATTACTGTGTGCCCAAGGAGGTTCTTTTTCCGGATTCACTGGAAGATTTGCTCTATCTCAAAGTGCGGTTTGCCTTAGAGGAGAGAAATCTCTGCGCGATACACGGCGTTTTTATCAACCGGGTAGCGGGGGTTATGGATTATATCTGGCGCAACTGGGAGATGCTGCTTCATGATATGGAACATGGAAGCGTAGATGAAAGCGTGGGACTGAGTTCCGGGTGGCGGGAGCATGCCAAACGGAAATTACCGGGCAATCCATCGCGGGCACAGGAACTGCGTGTTCTCTCCCATATGACGCTGCGGGAGGACATGATACAAAAAATTTGGCCTAAGGTTCGTTATGTGTTGGCAATCGGCGGCAAGTCATTTTCATATTATACAGAGAAAATGCAAGGATATGCCGGCGATATCCCTATCTATCATTATGCGTATGCGGCTTCAGAGGGGATTTTTGGCGTTGCAGAGAAAATGGATCAGCCGGATCGTTATATTCTTTTTCCGGAAGCGGGTTTTTTTGAATTCCTTCCGCTGGCAGATAAACTAAGAAAATATGAACAGCCGTTATTTTTGTGGGAGGTCAGCGTGGGGGAACGGTATGAGCTTGTATTTACAAACCATTCTGGCCTTTACCGCTATTGTATGGGGGATGTGGTTGAAGTGGTAGGTTGGTATGGGCAGGCGCCCATTGTGCAGTTTTGTTACCGCAGGAATCAGGTAATCAATATTGCCGGAGAAAAGAGCAACCAGGAGCAGCTTGCGCAGGCTGTCAAAGAGTTTGCGCTGCGTATGTCTTGTGAAGTGAGGGGCTATTGTGTGCAGGAAGATGTGTCGGACATATTGCCGCGGTATCTGTTTTATTTGGAATGTACAGATATGGATATCACAGAGGCACAAGATACTTTGGATGACTGTCTGTGCCAGGTGAACTATGAATATCAGGGCTGCCGGAAGATGAATGAAATCGGCAAGGTGCGCATCTCTTATCTGCGCGCGGGCAGTTTTGGACGCTATGAGGAGTATTTGGCGGACAATGGAGTGCTGATGGGGCAGAATAAGCGTGTATGTATTCTGGATACGGCGGAAAAGAGGCAATTTTTTGCCGAACAGATGATGGAACTTGGCGCATAATGGTAGGGAAAGGGAGAGCAGCAATGAAAAAAAGAATCACCGGGCTTACGGGAAAGCTGACGCTTGGCGTCATAATCTTTGGCATTTTATTGGGTGCAATCATCAGCATGATTGGCTACCGGGAATTTACGTCTGTGCTGGAGAGGCAATACAATGACTCAGCTTATGAAATTGCGGAGACAGCGGCAAAGTATTTGAATCCCGATAAATTTGCGGAGTATCTTGATACGGGAAAACAGGATGAGGAATATAAGGAGATTGAGAAGCGGCTGGATGATTTGGTGGACGCCACGAACACGACTTTGATTTATGTGGCGAAGGTGGACACTTCGGATTACCGTACGCTCACTTATATTTATGATTCGGTGAACTCTGCCAGCGGTTTTGACCGTTATCCCTTAGGCTATACGGCGATTGGCGTGGACGAGAAATATGTGAATAATGTGCGCAATATCATTACCAAAGGCGAGCGCGCCACAGAATACCTTTATTCCTATTCGGAGGAGTCGGGAGCGCATACGACAGCGGGCATTGCCGTATACGATTCCAAAGGAGAGATTGTGGCAATCCTCGGCGTGGAGAAAGCCATGAGGAGATTGGAAAACGCCCGCAATACTTATGTGAAAGATACGCTGCTTGGCGTTTTGGTAGCTGTCTGCCTGTTTTTGCTTGTATACAGCGCGTTTCTGTACCGCGAGGTTTTATTGCCGATTCTGGCAGTGACAGACGAAGCCAAACGGTTTGCAGATTCCAATACGCCCTCAGATAAGCTTTCTTCGATTAAGAAGAACGATGAAATCGGCGTGCTGGCGAAAGCTGTGAATAAAATGGAAACGGATATCATGGAATACGTGGAGAATTTAACGGCGGTTACGGCGGAGAAAGAGCGGATTGGCGCGGAACTTTCGATTGCCACGCAAATCCAGGCCAATATGCTGCCCAGCATTTTCCCGGCATTTCCAGATAGGCCGGAATTTGATATTTATGCCACAATGAATCCGGCGAAAGAGGTCGGCGGTGACTTTTATGATTTCTTTATGGTGGATGAGAGGCATCTGGCAATCGTCATGGCGGACGTTTCTGGCAAGGGCGTGCCGGCAGCGCTGTTCATGGTCATTGGCAAGACCTTGATTAAGGACCATACGCAGCCTGGCAGGGATTTGGGTGAGGTGTTTACCAAGGTCAACGACCTCTTATGCGAGTCCAACAGCGAAGGGCTGTTTATCACCGCCTTTGAGGGGGTGTTAGACCTTGTGAGCGGAGAGTTTACATTTGTCAATGCGGGTCATGAGATTCCCTTTATCTGCAAAAAAGGAGGCAGCTATGAACCGTATAAAATCCGTGCGGGCTTCGTGCTCGCCGGCATGGAAGGGATGTGTTACAAGTGCGGCAGCATGCAGTTAGCTCCCGGCGACCGATTGTTCCAATATACCGATGGCGTGACGGAGGCAACGGATAAGGACGGCAAACTCTATGGCATGACCCGCCTGGGAGAAATCCTTGGGCAGAATGCCTCCTTGCCGCCTACAGAGCTGCTGGTAAGAATAAAAGAAGATATTGATGCTTTTGTAGGGGATGCGCCGCAGTTTGACGATATCACTATGTTATGTCTGGAATACAGGGAGAGGATGCACAATGAAGGAATTGACGGTTGATGCGACAGTAGAAAATATTGAAAAAGTAACATCGTTTGTAGATGAACAGTTAGAAGCATTAAATTGCCCAATCAAAGCGCAGATGCAGATTGACATTGCAATTGACGAGCTCTTCGGCAATATTGCGCATTACGCCTACAATCCAGAGGTGGGCCCGGCAACCGTGCGCGTGGACGTTTTGCAGGAGCCTCTCTCGGTTGTAGTGACCTTTATTGACAATGGCACAGCTTACGACCCGCTTGCCAAGGCGGACCCGGACGTGGCACTCTCCGCAGAAGAGCGGGAAATCGGGGGGCTGGGGATTTATATGGTTAAGAAGAGCATGGATGAGATTTCCTATGAGTATAAAGATGGGCAGAATATTTTGCGTATTAAGAAGGAGATATGAGGGAGGGGTTTTGCAAGCGAGAAAACGCCGTAGACGTCTTTGCGAATGGCGTGGACTGAATAGTTACCATGTGAAAAAAGAAATGCCCTCTTTTATTGCGCTGGGTTTTATGGTAAAATAAAGTGAATAGAAATTTTTTAAAATATTTGTAGATAATAACGAGAGGGGAGGAATCCGAGAATTCGGATATGGCATTTTTGCTAATTGTAAAAAAGTATTAAATGCCATAAATGCCATATGATAAAGGGAGACTTGAATAGGCAAAGTGAGTTAGTTATTGGAATTGTCCATACTGTGGGAACGGTATCATCTGATATTATTGAATGCATAGTAGACAGTTTAAATAAGTTTCATTATAACAGCGACATAATAAAAGTCTCTAAAGAGATTTTATCACCGTTCGTTTCTGTTCAACCTAATTTTTTGAATGAGTATGAGCGAATTAGTTTTTTTATGGATAAGGGAAATGAGATTCGTAAAAAAACCGGTGATGATGCTATTCTTATGAAAGGTGTAGCAGCCTTTATTTATGGAAAGTATCGGTTAGGTAATGGAGAAGGACCACAATCAAGAAAAGCTTATATTATTGATTCTATTAAACATCCTGATGAAGTCGAATTCTTAAGGCGGACATATGGCGATGGATTTCACCTGATTGGCATATCTGATGACTTTGAACGGAGAAAGTCCTATCTGATAAAGCGAAAGAATTTATCAGAAGAACAAGCGATAGATATATTGGATAGGGATGATAACGAAAAGGAAAAAAATGGGCAGCATACAAGAGATGCCTATCAACAGGCAGATTATTTCATTCATGCTGGGGATACTTCTGATGAGACACAGGAGAATGTGTTTCGTCTATTGGATTTATTATTTGGCAATCCATTTATCTCACCAACTTTTGAGGAGTATGCAATGTTTCGGGCGTATGTATCGTCCTTACGCTCAGCGGATTTGTCCCGGCAGATTGGCGTTGTTGTCACTAAAGGTGATGAAATACTTGCGGAAGGAGTCAATGACTGTCCCAAAGCATTTGGTGGCTTGTATTGGCCTATATTCGACAAGGGGAAGTTTGTCGATGTGCCTGAGGGAAGGGATTATATGTTAGGATATGATTCTAATAAAATTGAACAGCAAAAAATGATAGATAGTATTTTAACGGAATTAGGGCTTGAATGTATCGCTGAAAATGCTCAAAAGATAAAATCGGCAGGCATCGGTTCCCTGACAGAGTTTGGCAGGGTTGTACATGGAGAGATGGAAGCCTTGATGATGTGTGCGAGAAATGGTATTTCTACAAAAGGCTGCTCTATGTATATGACGACATTTCCCTGCCATAACTGTGCAAAACATATTATTGCAGCTGGTATTGAAAAAGTTACTTATATTGAGCCATATCCCAAAAGTAAGGCACTCGATTTTTATAAGAAAGAAATATCGCAGGACAGGAAAGATATAGGCAAGAAAGTAGTTTTTATCCCTTTTAAAGGGGTCGGTCCGCATCGGTTTATTGACTTGTTTTCTATGCAGTCAATTCGATGGTATGCTCGCACAAGAAAGCAAAGTGACGGACATGTTGTGGGATGGCAAAGAGGCCAGGCTAGCCTTCGAAATCCTATGGCGCTGCTCAATTATATTGATATGGAAAAGAGCGCTTATAATCAATACGCCGAGGAAATAACTGGAATAGGAAAGGAAGATGAAAATGAATGTGAAAAAAACAACAGAGCTTGAATCGGCAGAAAAGAGTTGGGATCCATTGGCAGCATATAAGGAAGTAAATAAGGCTATAACGAATGAATGGCCGGATTGGAAAAAGCAGGCTTATAATGAGATGTTTGCTGTTTCAGCGCATGCTCAAAAAATAACGATTCGACAATAAAGACCTATGGCTAAGAAAAAATTTTACGCGGTAAAACAAGGCAAAAGCACAGGCATTTTCCAGACATGGGAGGAATGCAAAGCTTCTGTTGACGGCTATCCAGGGGCGGAATACAAAGGTTTTGCCACGAAAGCGGAGGCAGAGGCGTATATAACTGGAATGGGGAAGTTTGAAGCCGGGGCGCAGCTGCCTGGCGCAGAGGAAGCTGCCATGGACGAGGATTGTGAATGCGGATTCAGGTGTCTGCCAGGTCAGGTGGTAGCCTATGTGGACGGAAGTTTTGATGAGAAGATTGGCAAATATGCGTTTGGCTGCGTCATCCTTACGCCGGAGGGTGAGACAATCCGGCGGTTTGGCAATGGGGATAACCCGCAATCCATGGCGTTGCGCAATGTAACAGGGGAAATGTTAGGGGCGATGTATGCGGTGAAGTGGTGTGGCAAATATGGTTATTCCGCCATCGAAATCTGCTATGATTATATGGGGATAGAAATGTGGGCGACCGGAGGCTGGAAAGCGAAAAATGAACTGACGCAGAAGTATGCGGCGTTTATGAGGGAACATGGCAGGAAACTTAATATTTCTTTTCGTAAGATTGCCGCCCATACAGGGGACAGATACAATGAAGAAGCGGATCAACTGGCGAAGACGGGATTATTGGAGGGTGATGGGATTCCCAAAATATAAGTAACGGAAACTCAAATTTTTGTGCATTGACAAACATATAAACATTGTATATGATGATTACAATAATTTTACAATGGCTTTTTACATATATATTGTCAGGAGGAGCCGTTATTATGAAAGAAGCAGATGTGTTTGATTATTTGTCTTGGCGGGGGGATTTGACGCTTGCACAGAGTGCATTTAATGAAGTGGATTCTTTGATTTTATCCGTATTTGCATATTTGGACTTTTCACCTGTCCAGAAAATTCATGAAATACGGTTTCAGGATGCCATCGCTGCCATTAACCGTATGACGGATAAGCTTAAGTTTGACGGTCCGTGCATGTTAATGCGTTCTGTGGTGGAATTAGCTTCTGCAGCGGCGGGACTTCCAAGGTTTCGAGATATGGAAGTGTCCCATTTTTTTGCGGTTACGGATGAAGAAAAGGAGATTCAGTTTGCAGCGGTGACGTTTCTGCTTTCCGACCAGACAGCTTTTATCTCTTTTCGGGGGACGGATAACACGTTGGTAGGCTGGAAAGAAGATTTTAATATGTGTTTTACCCAGGAGATACCTTCCCAGATGGAAGCGGCAAAGTATGCAGCTCAGGTGGCGCAGGAATTGGGGCTGCCGCTGCGGCTTGGAGGTCATTCCAAAGGTGGTAATCTGGCAATTTATGCGGGTACGCGTCTGCCACAGGAGCAGCAGCATAATATCGTATATATTTATAATCATGACGGACCGGGATTCAGTGAGGAGTTCCTAAAACGTGAAGAGTATCTGAAAGTCAGAGACAAGGTTCAGTCTTTTGTCCCGGAATCCTCCATTGTGGGGGTGTTGATGGAACATGATTCTTATACTACGATACGCAGCAGCAGCCCATCGCTTCTGCAGCATAATCCGTTTTCCTGGATGGTTTTTGGGACGCATTTTGTCTGTGCTGCAAGGAGTTCGTCAGGAAACAAATTTGAGAAAGCCATCAATTCCTGGATAAAGTCAATGACTCCCCAGGAGCGCGAAGAGTTGGTAGAAAATGTATATGGGATTCTCAGCTCCTCGGATGCCAAGACCATTGATGAGATTGATAAAGCGAAGCTAAAATCGTTTTTGTCTATGCACAAGACGTTTCGTGAGATGGGGATTAAAAAGCAGACGCAGCTGATGTTTAGCCTGAGCAAAGTGTTTTTAAACAGCGATATGTTTGAGAAAGATGAGAACGAATAATTTTTTAGGAGGTCAGAGAATGCAGAACAATGATTTGAGAGCAGAATTAATCCGTCAGTTTCCAGCAGAGGTAGTGGAGAGGCGTGATGGGCAGAACCAGGCATATTATGCGTGTCCGACTTGCTCGAGGGCTGTGTCCCTTGGTATGGATAAATGCGTATGCAGCCAAGTCCTGAGCTGGAAAAATATACAGCAGGCAGAAGAGTCTGAGGGCGGCAGACGGAAAGCGATTATCGAGTTTGAGGTTGCCTCAGATTTCACGAACGGCAACTGCAGGAAATGCCCGATTTCCTATATTGGGAAGAGCGGTACGGATAACGTATATGAATGCCCATTGAAGATGCGTGGGGACTGTAGAATAAAACTGTGTTAACCAGTTGCAAAAATACATAATTTTCTGTATAAAATAACTCTATCTGCATATGCTATTCCCATTATAAGGAAAGGCAGGAGATATGATGGCGATGGATTTTAAACAGAGCGAAACAAAGACAAACCTGATGCGTGCGTTTGCCGGGGAGAGCCAGGCAAGGAACCGATATACATTTGCGGCAGGACAGGCAAAGAAACAGGGGCTTTATGTGATAGAGCATTTGTTTAAGTTTACGGCAGACCAGGAACAGGAACATGCACAGGTGTTTTATAATCAGCTAAAGGAACTTGCAGGAGAAAATATTGAGGCTGATGGGACATATCCAGTAGATATAAACCCGAATATCTCAGAACTGTTAAAGATGGCGCAGCACAATGAGTATCAGGAGCACGATGATGTGTACCAGCATTTTGCAGATGTTGCGCAAAAAGAAGGATTTGGCAATGCAGCTGCTAAATTCCGCATGATTGCAGAGATCGAGAAACTTCATGGAGACCGCTTTGGCGTTTTTGCACAGCTTTTGGAATCCAATCAGCTGTTCGTCTCAAAGGTGGAGACAAAGTGGATGTGCCTGAACTGCGGTCATGTGCAGGAGGGCACGGAGGCGCCGATGAAGTGCCCCGTCTGTGACCACGAGCAGGGATGGTTTGTGCGTCTGGAATTAGCTCCTTTTACCCGCGAGGGAGGAATCTCAATCAATAGCTAAAAATAATGAAATTGTAACAGTTTGGTCGGTCAGAGGAAATAGCGTGAGAGAGGAAATCGATGTTACGCCGTCTTTTGACCGGCTGTTTTGTTTTATTTCACGTTTTTTTCACAATTTTATCATATTTTCCTCATAAAAAATTGTAATCCTATAGTTATTAATGGTATGATAAAAAACAGTTAATCTGAGGGTGGCTGAGGCTGCTTTTTTAGAATTTCAGCGCAGCGATGCGCAGCAGGAGGTAAATACATGAAGAAAAGAAGTTACATATTGGCGGCGGCAGCATTAACAGCGGCAGTGCTGCTGGCAGGTTGTGGAGAAAAGGGACAGGAAGGTACGGATAATGCTTCTGAAGAGAATGCTGGAAATGCTGCAGGTTCATCGGAGGCTGCATTGGATTTTAAAGTGTCTGATTATGTGAAGCTTGGAGATTACAAAGGTCTGGAGGTAACCTATCCGTCAGTCCTGGAGGTGACAGATGAGGATGTCGAGCAGTATATTCAGGATGAACTGGAGGGAAATACAGAATACGAGGAAGTCAAAGACCGGGCGGCAGAGGTTGGCGATATTGTAAATATAGATTATACCGGTACTATTGATGGCGAAGAATTTGAAGGCGGTGCAGACACCGGATATGATTTGGAACTGGGTTCCAATGATTTCCTGGAGGAGTTTGAAAGCAGCCTCGTAGGAAAGAAAACAGGGGAGACAGCAGTGTTTAAGCTGACATTTCCCGAGGACTATGATGCTAGTTTGGCTGGAAAAGAAGCGGAGTTTACGGTAAAAGTGAATTCTATCAGCGTGTCGTCCATACCGGAGTATAATGATGAATATGTGCAGTCCATATCAGAGTGTGAGACAGTGAAAGAGTACGAGGAATCTGTCAGGGAGCAGCTGGAAACAGATGCCAAAGACGAATCTGAGCTGGAGGCGCGGGAACATTCGCTGAAGCTTGCCACGGAGAACGCCACCTTGGATGGATATCCGCAGCAGCTATATGATTTCTTCTATGAGGATACGGAGACCGGATATAAAAATTATGCTGAATTTATGGGCATGGATTATGAAGAGTTTCTGGGGAGCTATGTGACGGAAGAGGAGATTGCTGATTTATCATTGGAGCAGACCAATGAATATCTTGTCACACAGGCAATTCTGGAAGAAGAAGGCAAGGAAATCAGCGACAGCGATTATAAGAAACTTGCGGAGGAGATGGCAAAAGAGAACGACTATGAAACGCTTGAAGAATATGAGGCTGATTACGGCGCAATTTATGTGAGGACGCAGCTGGTAAGGGAGAGGGCAATTGATATCCTCTATGATTCAGCTAAATTGAAAGAACTTCCTTACGATGAGTATTATGCCGATGAGGAATCGGATGAATTCAGTTCAAGCGACAGCATGGAATTGGACATGGGTGATGAGGGAGAAGGTGAAGAAGTGGAACTGGACCTGAATTAAGATAATTTAAGGTCTTGAAATGAGGGAAGCGGTATTTCATCAGCGCTTTCATGGATATAGAATGGGAAAGTGGCAAAGAGTGCCGGACAAAGCTATATTTTGTCCGGCATAAATTGTCCTTGGGCAAGTATGCTGCGGAAATCATCTACTGTGTCGGCGATAACGCTGGCGCCATGCTCTTGTAAGAATTGGCGGGTGCGAAATCCCCAGCTTACGCTGATACAGGGGATTCCTGCATTTTTTGCTGTCATGATATCCACATCAGAGTCTCCTACATAGACGCATTGGCTGGGGCTTACGCGCAGTTCTTCCATGGCTTTGAATACGGTGTCTGGCGCTGGTTTTGGCGCAATCTGTGCAGATTCCCCGATGGCAGCCGTGATATAAGGGGAGAAGAAATCCTGGCACAGCCCTTTGACGGCGAGGTCGAATTTGTTGGAGACGACAGCCATTTGATAACCGGATTCGTATGCGTCTTTTAAGAATTCCATGATTCCGGGAAATGGCATGGTCAGGTCTTTTTTATGGATTTCATAATGTTCCTTGAAATCGTTGAGGCAGTCCGAAAATTTAAGGAAAGAACGTCCGTCGGGGATGGCGCGTTCCATCAGTACCGTCACGCCGTTTCCCACCATTTGGCGCACGCTGTCCAAGGAATGCACAGGGAGATGGTATTTTTCCATGGCGTAGTTTACGCTGCCAGCAAGGTCGGCAAGGGTATCTAGCAAGGTGCCGTCTAAATCAAAGATGATAGTGTCAATGGATGGCATAGCAAACTCCTTTCTGTCTTTTTATGCCAGATTATATCACAACTTTTTAATGATTTCTATGGAAATACGGCTGTTTTTCTGATTTTCATTTCCGGGAGAGTGTGATAAAATATGACCTAAGATTAGAAGTAAAAAATCTCAGAATGAAAAAGAATGGAGAAGGATTATGTGGGAAAAAATTTGGAAGACAGATAAGATTGCATATGGTGGGGATTATAACCCAGAGCAGTGGCCGGAAGACACCTGGGAGGAGGATATGCGTCTTTTGTCATTGGCACATATAGATACCCTGACCTTGAATGTGTTTTCCTGGGCGGCGCTGCAGCCCTCGGAAAATGAGTACCGGTTTGAGAAATTGGATAAGATTATGGAGCTGGCAAAGAGCCATCATATGAACGTCTGCCTGGCTACTGGCACTGCGGCACACCCGGCATGGATGGCGAGAAAATATCCAGAAGTCCTGCGGACGGATTTTTATGGGACGAAGCACAAATTTGGCGCAAGGCACAATTCCTGTCCCAACAGCCAGGTATACCGCAAATATTCTGTGCGCCTGGCGGAGAAACTGGCAGAGCGGTACCAGAATTATGACAATATCATTGGCTGGCATATTTCCAATGAATATGGTGGGGAGTGCTACTGCGAGAATTGCGAAAAAGCGTTCCGTGTATGGCTCAGGGAGCGTTATGGGACGCTTGAGGAACTAAACCGTGCCTGGAATACGTCTTTCTGGGGGCATACATTCTATGACTGGGAGGAAATCGTGCTGCCCGACCGCCGGACGGAACATTTCACGGAAAATATGACTGTGGCGCAGACCATCAGCCTGGATTACAAGAGGTTTAATTCGGACAGCATTTTAGAGTGTTTCCGTCTGGAGTATGAAGCGGTAAAGAAATATACGCCGGATATTCCGGTGACTACGAACTTGATGGAGGGTGCATATAAGGGACTGGATTACCGCAAATGGGGAAAGTACATGGATTTCATTTCCTGGGACAATTATCCCTCAAATGCAGATTCTTATAGCAGGATAGCGTTCAACCATGACATTATGCATGGGCTGGGGGATGGAAAGCCCTTTGTGCTGATGGAGCAGACGCCGAGCGTGCAGAACTGGCAGCCAGTCAATGCCTTGAAGCGTCCGGGGGTGATGCGGCTGTGGAGCTATCAGGCGGTGGCGCATGGAGCGGACGCCGTGCTGTTTTTCCAGTTAAAGCGCAGTATTGGTTCCTGTGAGAAATACCATGGCGCCGTCATCGACCACGCAGGGCATGAACATACGCGGGTATTCCGGGAAGTGGCTGCACTTGGAGAAGAACTTGAGAAGCTTGGCTCTGAAATTCTTGGCTCCGTTGGCAAGGCAGAAGCAGCGTTGATGTTTGACTGGGAAAACTGGTGGGCGATTGAGTATTCTGCCGGACCCAGCGTTAAGCTAAAATATATTGATGAAATTATGAACTATTATACGGCTTTGCATAAGCGGAATATCCCAGTAGATATTGTGGGAGAGGAAAGCGACCTGTCTGGTTATAAAGTGGTGATAGCCCCAGTGCTTTATATGACGAAGCCTGGCGTGGATGAAAGAATCCGGGAATTTGTGAAAGCCGGCGGGACGTTTGTCACGACATTTTTCAGCGGATATGTGGATGAAAATGATATGGTGGTTATTGGCGGCTATCCGGGGCGGCTGCGTGACATTTTGGGAATCTGGGTGGAAGAGATAGATGCGCTGCCAGACACGAAGAAGAACAGTTTTGTCTACGGAGGACAGACTTACAGCGCCGGGCTGCTCTGTGACATCATGCATCTGGAGGGGGCGGCTGCTCTTGCCGAATACCAGGAAGATTTCTATGCCGGCACGCCGGTCGTTACCTGCAATTCTTTTGGACAGGGAGAGGCATATTATGTGGGAACAAGGTCAGAGGAAGCGTTTTATGAGAAGCTGATGCAGGAAATCTGCGAGAAACAGCAGATACGCCCGGCAGCAAAAGCGCCGTCAGGCATTGAGGCGACAGAGCGGTTCCGTGATAAGGAGCATTATCTGTTCCTGCTGAATCATAAAGAAGAAGCGGAAAAGATTTCCGTGTCCAGGATATGTACTGATTTGCTGACAGGGAAATCATATGAGGAAAATGGACAGCTGGAGCTTGCCGCCAAAGGCGTGGCTATTTTGAAATGGGTGGAAGATTAGTGGAGGCATAGGATGATTCTGCTAAAGGCGAATGAAGAACTGAAATCGGTGTTTGGGCGTATGATTAAGACCATGGGCGTAAATGTTGCATGGAATGAGAGGTTTGTCGTGTTGAACAATTTCCTGATTCTTTCAGGAAGCGTCCGCTCGCTGGTATTTAATTTTGACAACCGCAAAGTGAATACAAACATCATTGAACTGCCGGATAGCGATGAGGGCGCGGAGGCAGTGGCGAACAATGAAATACTGACCAATGTGCTGAATATGACCTTGTATGCGTTTGGCAAATGGGGCATGATTAAAGGGCTGAAGGTGGATCAGGATTATAACCAGCTGAACAATCTTTTTCAGTCGATTTTAAAAGACGTCAGGATAAAACCAGGATTTCGGGATGATTATTTCCGTTTTTACAAAGATGAGATTCAGATGACGTATGAGGAAGTCGTGGAGGCGGCGGTGGAAGAGGGAAAGCGCAAGGCACAGGAAGCCAGGGAAGAGGAGGAACAGCCCGAGGAGGGGCTGGGGCTGTGGCATAAAATCTGCTGGCAGCCGGAAAAGTGCAAATTTGCCCAAAGCGAGCTTTCCGCCTATGAGAAACAGGCCTCACGTCTGGGAAACAATTTCTATCGCACCGGGCTGTGCTGCGCGAAGTGTGCTGAAAAAATGTATATGGCAGTCTATCCGGAGGGAGAGGAGCTTTTGGTTGAGACGGAGGAGGGGAAAGTATATCTGGCAAGAAGCTATACTTGCAATGAATGCAATATTTTCTACACGCCGCGCCCGGGGAAATTGCTGCAAGAGGGAGACGTCTATAAGCTGGAATTTGGCGGCGATCGGGATGCCTATGAGGATTACCGCAAGCTTTTAGGAGAGAGCGCGCAGCGCACGACAAATTATCATTTCAATGAATATGAGTGGGAGCGCGGGAAGACGAAAGAGCCAGAAACGATTGAAGAGGCCTGCGAGGGCATTGAGGAAATGACGGAGGAGGAGCTTCTCAATCTGGATGGAAAGCTGAAGGAGGGATTCTATCCGCCGGAAAAAGCGAGGCCATACCAGAAGCGCATCCGCGACTTGCTGCGTGGGCTGCAGAAAAAACGTGAGCGGGAGAAAGCAGAGGACATTTCGTCAGGAAAAGACAGAATTTCACACGCAAACGCAGCGGCTGCAGGAGGCAAAGGGAGTAGGCAGGGGAGCGGGAATGCTTTGCCAGGGGGCGCTGCAAATGCCAAGGGCGTTAGCGCGGGAATCGGGACAGATGACAAGAATAGAATGGGAAGCATTGCCGGGATGAAAAAGGCAGCCGAGCGCATGGGCACAGGCAGCCGGGATACGCAGACAGCCGGCGGTTTGGAGAATAAACCTGCCAGGGAGAATGGCGGGGCAGCTGCCAGGAGTCAGGCGCAAAACAGCGCAGAGGATGAGGTTTACAAGAAATATCAGGCGAGGATGAATGTGTTAGACCGCATGTCCCTGCGGCAGCTGGGGGAGCTGCGCCATCAGATACAGTCCGAGAAAGCGTTGGCGCATGACCAGAAGAAAGATTTCAACAGCCAGATAGACGAGGCATTATTGCGGCGGGAAGAGGAACAGATCCTACAGAAAGTCAAGGACTGCCAGGGCAAACCGTACCACGTGGTTTCACGTATAGAAGCAGAGGTGGCAAAATCGCAGATCTCAGAGGCAGCAAAATCTGAGGCGTTGGCGCAGATAGGAGAAATAAAGCGTGTGCGCGGGCAGCAGGAGGCAGAGCAGCTAATCCATACAATGCCCGCGAACATGACGCGCAGCCAGTACCAGACATTTCGGCAGAAGCTGGCGCAATACGAGGACGCAGACCTTTCGCCCTATGAAGAACAGCTGGAAGAGAAAGGCAGGCAGGCGCAGAAAGCGGAACTTGACGTTATGCAGCGGCGGCTGGGCAAAAGCGACCGCAAGGGTCTGCTGAACATGCTGCAGCAGCTCAAAGAGGGATTTTCCGGGAAAGACGCGGCTGCAGTGCAAAAACAGGTGGAAGAAAGGCTCCGTAAGCTGGATGAGGCGGCGATAGATAAAATCTGCCCCAATATCCTGACCATGACATTTGATGAGGCGGCCGAAGCCTATGAGAAGATAGAGGGAGGTCCATTTCTTCCGGAACTCAAGACAAATACGCTGGAAATGATAGATAAGCGCCTGACGAAGATTAAGATGGACGAATGCGCGCTGCTGGTGGATAAGCTGCGGGAGGATTTAAAGGGCAGGATTAAGGACATGGGGCGGCTTCATTTCTACGAGGTGCGTAAGGTGATGCGGGGAGATTGGGAGGAGCAGGAAGCAAGATTGGCGGCCAGGGCATTGAATACATATGCTGCGGACCGCAGCCGTTATGAATACCCAATCCTGATTTGCGATTCCTCCGCCAAGAAAAATGGCAAAGAGGGATTTCTGCTGACGCCGGACCATATTTTCTATAACAGCGCGTTTAACAGTGAGAAAATACCTGTACGCGGGATATTTGGCATTGAGGGGAATACGGGGCTTTTGAACCGTGGAATATATTTAAAGCGTGGAAATGGCGTGAAAACGAAAATCCCTGGTGGAATACCGGCAAAAGAACTGAATGTTTTTGCGCAGGTCCTGGATGGATTTGTCGCTTATCTGCAGGAGAAGCCGGAATCCAGAAGCATCACGTATCTGGCGAAAGAAGAACATGAGGTGAAATGCTGTTATCGATGCGGATATACCTACCGCGGTGGAAATGTCTGTCCGAAGTGCGGGAATCAGGCGAATCGGTAAAGCGGCGTTAAACAAGCAATCATGGATAGGGAAAGAGGCGGGGCCAGCCCTTTCAGTCTTTCCCCATCCAGCTGCGCAGAGGATTGACCTGCGCAGCTTTTTTCATAATATCGTCGGCATTCTGCAGCAGGTAACTGCTTAGTTGCAGCAGTTCTTCCTCTGTAAATCCCGAGGATTTTTCTGCCTTTGCGGAGGGCAGGATATATTCTGCGAAATCTTTGCCTTGTTCAAAGGATACATGGACGATTTTCTGATCTTTTTTGGTGATGACGCCGGAATATGTCATGCGGATTTCTTCTGATTGTTTCATGGAAATGCCCCCTTTTCCTGCAAATATATGTATACGGTTCTGTAAAATACCTGCCGGGACAGATTGCCTCTCTGCCCAGAGATACATTCTACAATTAATTATACTGTTTTGGAGAGAAAAAACAATCATTTTTTGTAATTAAGGGTCGTTATCCTTGTATTATCTGTCGAAAAGCGAGAGATAAGAAAAGATTTATTTACGCCTATTCTGTTTTATGATACAATATTAATTAATTCATTAACAAGCATAAAAAGGAGGTCTTGATGAAGAAAAGTTCCACAGGCAGATTGTGGGGAAGGATTTTGGCATGGATGCTGGCGGCAGCGCTTCTGGTTACGAATCTGGAAAGCACAGCGTTTGTCCATGCAGCGGGAGCAAAAGCGAATCCCATTGAAATTGGGAGCGTGGAGGATTTACTGAAGATAGGCAGCGATGAAAATTACCCGATGACGGGGGATTATGTGCTGACGGCAGATATTGATTTGTCTGGCGCTGATTGGACGCCCATGGGCGGCTATGTGGGGAACAAGGGGACTTGTAACCCGGAGGAAGCCAATGTGTTCTCCGGGACGTTTGACGGTCGGGGACATGTGGTTTCCGGACTAATGATTAACCTTGACGGTGCTATTGAAGTCAATAAATATGGACAGGTGGGATTTTTCAGTGTTATTGGTTCGAATAGCGAGACGGATTCGACAGAGGTGAAAAACCTGATTTTTACGGATGTAAATATCCATACAGATTTTGCTAATACAGGCGATAAGGATCCTCTTGCGACGGTTGGAACGCTTGCCGGCGAAGTCAACGGCTATGCCAAGATTTCCAATATTGCGGTTTTGAGCGGAGAACTGAATGTCAATAATGGGCTATGCTGTGATACAGTAGGGGCTGGCGGAATTATTGGCGAATGCCGTACAGAAGATACAGCAATAACAAACAGCCATATTTTTGTGACGGATTGCTACAATGGTGCGGCTGTGATTGCAAGCGGAACGATTGACAATTTGGAATATGCAGGAGGCATTATCGGCAGGATTGCCAAAAGTTCTTGTGGGGAAGTTTCCAGATGTGTGAATACCGGCGAGGTTTTGTACTGCGGATATGACGGATATGGAATCCTGGCAACGGAAAAGCATGACACGCAACTGGCAGCAAATGTGACAAACTGCTTTTTCCGCGCGGTATCGGAGCAGAGGGTATTAGGAAATGTCACGGCGCTTCCCGAAGCAGAGCTGACAGGCGGCGTGCTGCCGGAGGGGCTGAATAGTAACTGGCGTGCGGAAAAGGGCGCTTATCCAGTGCCGTCGATTTGTTATAACTCCAGTGCGGCAGGGCTGGTTTATCTGTCCGGTATTTCTCTGGGCTTTGCGGAGAAGGAAGATGCTGCCGGGGTGAAGACGGAAATTGGCTGCCGCAGACGGCAGGGGAACATATATTGACCTAGACGAGCAGCAATGAAGAGATACTGCAGATTGTTGACGATACGGCTGTTGCGCATCGTGAACTGCTTGGTACGGATACTACGGTGACACTGACGGTGGAGACGCCGAAGTCAGAGGGGACAGCGGAAACATATAGCCGCAGTTTCCAGGTGACGGTGTTAGCTGGCGATGAGAGTAAGCCCTCGTTCACGCCAGGCTATGCAACAGAGGGTGAAAAACTTGGCGTTTCTATTCCGGGCGCGACAGGGACGCTTACCTATCAGTGGAAAGTAGATGGGCAGCAAGTTGCTACTACGGCGGAATATGAGCCAAAACCTGAAGATTTGGAGAAGTTTATCTCGGTGGAGGTGACGGCGGAAGACGGCAAGCACTGGGAACTGTCTATGTATTTCAGTGAGTTGCCGGTAGTCTATGTGGATACCAATGATAGGCTGCCCGTAACGGATAAGAATATCGCAAAGCCTGCAGTTATGAGGCTGCAGGGAAATCAAGAGTTCAGTGATACGGATACCTGGTATCAGGGCGAGACTACGATAAAAGGCAGGGGGAATTCCACCTGGAGTGAATCATACGGTATGAAACGCCCTTATAAGCTGAAGCTTGATTCAAAGGCGAATCTGTTTGGCTTAGGAAGCGGGGCGAATAAACATTGGGTGCTTCTTTCCAACATCATTGACCGTACCAATATGCGTAATGAGGTTGCCCATTCCTTTGCTAAGGGCATCGGCATGGAGACAACGGTCAACGATACCGGCGTAGTACTGATTCTCAATGGAGAGTATCAGGGGACGTATGAACTCAGCGAGCACGTGCGGGTAGGGAAAGCGCGTGTGAATGTGTTTGAATGGGAAGAATTGGCGGACGATATTGCCAAGGCAGTCTGCAAACAGGAGGCGACGCTGGATAAATCTGCACTTGAGACTTATCTGGAAGAGAACTTTGAGTGGCTGTCAGGCAGCTTTAGATATCCCAAAGTGGGCGGCAAGGTTTACAACGTCGCAGATTATTATCAAGACCCAATTCCTGATTTTACCGGCGGCTTTTTGCTGGATATGGATTTCAGGAGCACGACGGACAGCGAAAAATATATCTCAACATTCCCTACCATGAACGGAGTGCCTATGTTCTTCCGTGCGCCTGAGTATGCCAAGACAAACAAGGCGATGGTGGATTATGCACAAAAGTATATGAATGCCTATGAGAGCGCTATCGGAAGCCCGGACTTTACTACAGATTATCAGGGGAAAGAGGTACATTACACCGATTTGTTTGATATGGATTCCCTGCTGCAGTACTGGCTGCTTTGCGAGTACGTGAATAACTGGGATTCTATGAAGAACAGCACGTACCTGTATAAAGATTTAGAGGGCAAGGCGAAGATGGGTCCTGCCTGGGATTATGACTGGGCATGGGGAAATATCAATATGTACGGTTATACGGGGCCATTTGTCTATGATGAGTGGCATACTACGCTGACTGGTCAGGATGTGAGCAACAACTGTATGCTGGGAAGTGGATTTGCAGAGCAGGGTTACCAGAAACAGCAATGGAATAGATATCTCATCAAGGATCCCTATTTCGTGACAAGGGGATGGGAGTATTATCAGAAGTACCGTGAGACCATAATGGAAGATATTATGAAAGAAAATGGTCTGATTGATGCCCTGGAAAACAAATATGCCACGGCTTCCGAGGCAAACGATAAGAGATGGGAGACGGAATACCGCAATAAAGTTAACACTACCTTTACTGGCGTTGGATATACAGGCTATGCATTTATAGAAGGACAGGAAGAGGCCCAGTCTGGGGTTGCAACCCAGAATTTCCATGAAGCCGTATACTCCTTAAAGACTTTCATCCAAAAGCGTATGGCGTGGATGGATCAGCAGTTTACGGATGTACAGACCTTGTACCAGTCTCTGGGGAACAACGTTTCCAATCAGATTTCAGTGGCTGTTCCGGCAGCAGGTGCGGACGGAACGGTTACGGCGACGGCACAGGTGTCTGACGCAAATGCCAAATCTGTAGTATTTCTTCTGAACGGCAAAAAAGTATTGTCAGGAGACAGCGTGAATATCGCGGTTGCAAATGGCGAGCGTTACCTTGAAAACGGAAGACATGCTGGGAAATATGCTGAACACGGTTGAGGTGCTGGGCGTGGACAGCGCAGGCAATTATATTAATGGTTTAATGAATTTTGCTACGTTTGAGGGACCTGAGGTAAGGCTGGAAGGGACAGCCACGGTATCTTCTGACCGTGCGGGAGATGTTTCCTATCCGGGCGATACCTTGACAGCGGCAGCAACAGTGACTGGCGAACTCAAAGGAAACCTGACTTACCAGTGGTATGCAGGAGAGACGGCGATTAAAGGCGCTACAAAAGCAACGTACCAGCTGACGAGAAGTGAGATTGGAAAATCAGTAAACGTTAAGGTTGGAAGTACGGTTGAAGTTGGTGAACTCGAACAAGTTTACACAGGTTCCATCGCCGACAAGCCGACGGAACTGACGGGCGATGTTAAAATAACAGCGGACCCGCAGCGGGAAGGAAATGTCTCCTATCCGGGAGATACGCTGACTGCAAAAGTCAGCAATGATACGAATACTGGAGAGCTTAGCTATCAATGGTATGCGGACGGTACGAAGATTAAAGGCGCTACCAAGAAGAGTTATGTGCTGACAGAGGCGGAGATAGGGAAAAGCCTGAGCGTTAAGGTCGGGAGCAGCGAGCAGAGCGGAACACTGGAAAAGACG
Organism: uncultured Lachnospiraceae bacterium; assembly: GCA_947565885.1. GTDB lineage: Bacteria > Bacillota > Clostridia > Lachnospirales > Lachnospiraceae > Petralouisia. The sequence continues at coordinate 10,842 of CANOHX010000009.1, read as the reverse complement.
TACCAGGGAACAGTGGCAGAGAATCCTGGTTCAACAAATCCGGACACATTGACCGGAACGGTAACTGTCACAGCCAGCCCGCAGAGAGAGGGAAATGTCTCCTATCCGGGAGATACGCTGACTGCAGCAGTGAGCGAAGACAGCAATAAAACCGGAACGCTCAGCTATCAATGGTACGCTGGGGAAGAGGCGATAGCAGGAGCGACATCAGTTTCCTATTTACTAACGGAGGCAGAGATAGGGAAAACCCTGAGCGTTAAGGTCGGGAGCAGTGAACAGAGCGGAACAATAGAAGGGACATATCAGGGAACAGTGGCAGAGAGTCCTGGTTCAACGAATCCGGGAGCATTGACCGGAACGGTAACTGTTACAGCCGACCCGCAGCGAGAGGGGAATGTTTCCTATCCGGGAGATACGCTGACAGCAACAGTGAGCGATGACAGCAACAAGACCGGAACACTCAGCTACCAGTGGTACGCCGGAGAAGAGGCAATAGCAGAAGCGACATCAGCGTCCTACATGCTTACAGATTCCGAGATTGGCAAAAAGGTGAGCGTAAGGATTACAAGTTCCGTGGAGACTGGCTATATCCAGGGAGAATATGATGGAAATATTATTGAGGATCCAGGAACAGAACCAGGGCCAGGTCCGGGACCAGAAGAACCGGCAGAATTGACAGGGACAGCCACGGTATCGTCCAGCCGCAGCGGCAGAGTTTCTTATCCGGGTGATACATTGACGGTAACAGTTTCACAGGACAATAATTCCGGAACATTGAGTTACCAGTGGTATGCAAACGGAGTTAAGATTCCAGGGGCTACAAATAAGTCGTATGTACTGACAGCCAATGAGGTTGGCAAGGGAATGGCCGTAGAAGTTACAAGTTCCGTGGAGACAGGAAAGATAAGTGGAACTTATGCGGGCAAAGTAGAGGCGCAACCAAATGATAAGACGGAGCAGCAGCCAGATAAGAAGCCAATCAAGGCGACAAGTATCTCTGTATCGGCAAAAAGCAAAAAGATGTACGCATATCAGACGCTGCAATTAAACGTAGCTGTCAATCCCCAAGGGGCTTCCCAGAATGTCTCCTATAAGGTTGACAAGGCCTCTGTCGCTACGGTGTCAAAGAGTGGGCTGGTAACGGCCAAAGCGCCAGGCAAAGTCAACGTTACCATTGAGACGACAGACGGAAGCAATGTGAAAGCTGCTTATACGATTACCGTTATGAAGCCGGTAATTAAAGTCAACGGCAAAACGGCCGTTAAGCTCAAAAAGTCTATTACGCTGACAGCGAAGACCTTTGGACTGAAAGGCGCTGTGAAGTGGAAATTAGACGCCAAAGGAAAGAAGCTTCTCAAGCTGAATAAGATGAAAGGAAATAAGGTTAAGCTGACTGCTAAGAAGAAAACAGGAACAGCGAAACTGACAGTCAGCTGTGGGAAGAAGAAAGTTACGAAGAAGATTCGCGTAAAGAAGTAAGACAATCATTAACGTTGCATGGAGGAAAGCATTTGCGATGTTAGGACAGGAGAGCGAAGCCTGAGGGTTTCGCTCTCCTGTTTATGTTTTTAAAATATAATAGTCTTGAAACTCTGTGCATAACAGAATATAATGGGTGAAGAATATTTTACACAGTAAAAGAACGGAAAGGAATGAGCAGTGCATGAAATTGGGAATAACCATGGAAGGCGGGGCAAGCCGCACCGTGTTTAGCTGCGGCGTGGCAGATGCTTTTTTGGAGGAAGGGATTATGCCGGATTATTTTATCGGCGTGTCGGCGGGCATTGCCTATGGGGTGTCCTATCTCTCTGGGCAGAAAGGAAGAAATTTGACAATTATCCAGAAATACATGAACGATAAACGGTATATGGGAGTGCACCATCTGCTGAAAAACAGGAACTTTTACAATATTCCCTTTGTTTTTGAGGAGATACCCAATAAACTGGAAGCGTTTGACTTTGAGGCATTTGCAGCGTTTCCGGGAAAAGTGGAGGCATGCGTTACCAACATCCACACCGGCAAAGCAGAGTATTTGGAAGTGCCGAGGAAAGATGAAAAATTTCAGGTGTTAGTGGCAAGCTGTGCGCTGCCCATCCTTTTCCAGCCGGTGAAAGTCGGCAGACGTTATTATCTTGATGGCGGCGTGTCAGATTCCATTCCCTATAAGCATGCGATAGAGGAGGGCTGCGATAAAAACATCGTCATCCTCACCAGAGAGCGCGGCTACGTCAAGAAATCAGAGCGTGCGGGCAAAATTTCCATCAAGTTATATAAGAAATATCCTCATATTGTGGAAGATTTAAAGACGCGCCCGGAAAGATATAATGATTGTATGAAAGAACTGCTGGAAAAGGAGAAAGCTGGCGAGGTGTTCGTGATTGCGCCGGAGACGACTTACGGCATCGGCAGGACAGAGTCAAATCCTGACAGACTGACCATGCTTTATGAGGAAGGATACCAGCAGGCCAAGCGTCAGATGGCAGATTTGAAACGGTATTTGGGAAGGGAGTAATGCATGAGGTTTTTTCATCTCTCCGATCTTCATATCGGAAAACAGCTTTACTATTACAGCCTGCAGGAAAACCAGCGGGCGGTATTATCCCAGGTCGTTTTGAAAGCGCGGGAATACCGCCCGGATGCAATTTTAATCTGCGGCGATATTTTTGATCATGCAGTGCCTTCCGGTGAGTCTTATATGGTCTTTGATAAATTCTTACAGGAGCTATCCGCCATTACGCCGGGCATTCCGGTATTGATTATTGCTGGAAACCACGACAATGCCAGACGTCTTGGCTATGCCTCCTCATTTCTGGAAAAACATCAAATCTACCTGTCAGTATCCGCCCCCATGCAACAGGAAGAACATCTGAAAAAAGTTGTGCTCAGTGATGAATATGGGGATGTGAATTTCTATCTCTTGCCTTTCTTAAAGCCCGGCTACGTGCGCCATCTGTTTGCGGAGGGTGTGGTAACGGATTATGAGAGCGCGGTCCGTGAGGTTTTGGCAAGGGAGGAGATTGACTTTGGGCAGCGGAATGTGCTGCTTTCCCATCAATTTTATACGAATCATGGACAGGCTCCTGAGCGGTGTGAGTCGGAGCAGCTTGCAGTATCCCTGGGCGGATTGGAGAACGTGGACGTATCCGTGATAGCAGGATTTGATTATGCAGCCCTGGGTCATATCCATGGCGCGCAGATGGTAAAGTCTCCCCATATCCGTTACTGCGGGACACCGCTCAAATATTCCGTCAGTGAGGAGCATCACAAGAAATCCATCACTATGGTGACCCTGGGGGCAAAAGGGAAAGAAGCTGTGATTGAGACGATTCCATTGACGCCGATACAGGACGTGCGGAGGGAACGCGGTCTGCTGCAGGAGATTATCGGCAGGGCAAGGGAGGACAATCGCCATGATTTCCTCAGCGTCACTTTGACGGACGAAAAGGAGCCGTACCATCCCAAGGAACAGTTAGAGGAGGTCTATGACGCCGTCTTGGAGGTGCGGATTGACAATACAAGGACCAGGAACCGCATAAGCGAGCAGCAGGACGAGGATTTCTCCATGCAGCCGATGGAGCTGTTTTGTTCTTTCTACCAGGAAATGCAGGGGCAGCCGATGACTGCGGAGGAAGAAGCTTTAGTGGAAGAAATTATGGACAGCCGGAGTGATGAAAGTTGAGTAAAATTGTGTCCAAGGAAGGAGGGGAGGAGCGTGAAGCCCATAACACTTACGATGTCGGCATTTGGCTCCTATGCAGGAGAGGAAACGATTGATTTTACACAGGCGAAGGGCGGCGTATTTCTGATTACCGGGGACACGGGCGCCGGCAAGACCACGATATTCGATGCAATTACCTATGCCCTTTACGATCAGAGCAGCGGAGGGAAGCGGGAGGGGGCGATGATGCGCAGCCAGTATGCCAGCCCGGATGTGCCGACATTCGTGGAGCTGGTGTTTTCTTACCGTGGGGAATGTTACAAGGTGCGCAGGAATCCCAGCTATGAGCGTCCGAGCAGACGCAAAAACAAAGACGGCGAGCGGACTGTTACTATGGAACCAGCGTCTGTCTCACTGACCATGCCGGACGGCAGGGAATTTCCTGGGAAAGTGCGGGAAATCAATGAGAAAATTGCTGGGATTCTGGGCGTGGGCAAAGAACAGTTTACCCAGGTTGCCATGATTGCCCAGGGAGAATTTATCCGTCTGCTCCATGCTTCTTCAAAGGACAGGAAGGAGATTTTTGCCAGGCTTTTTGATACCGGGATTTATGAGCGCATTCAGAAGCGTTTCCGTGAGAAAAGCAAATCCTTGTATGGGAAGCTGGAAGATAACCGTAAACTCTGCGCGCATGAGATTCAAGGGGTACGCTGCGCAGCGGACAGCAAATATCTGCAAAGCTGGCAGGAGAGCAGGGAGCGGTTAGAGACAGATTCCGGGCAGATCCTGGAAATTCTGGTGCAGATAATCCGTGAACAGGAAATGCAGGAGAAACAGCTAAAAAAACGTGGGAAAGAACTGTCAGGACAGCAGGAGGAACTGAATTATAAACTGCGTCAGACGCAGGAAACCAACCGCCTTTTTGCGCAAATCCGAAAAGCCGAGGAGGAAATTCAGCAAAAACAAAAGCTGTTGAACGAGCAGCAGGATAAGCTGAAAGAATCGGAAACATTATCGACAGGCCTTGGACAGCATTACCGGGAGCGCATGGCTATTTTGACGGAGGAGACGGCTCATTTCAAAAACCTGCTGCCCAAGTATCAGAGCTTAAAAGAACGGCAGCAGGAAGCAGCACAGGCGAAGAAACAGAAACAGTCAATAGAGCGCAAATTAAGCCAACAGGAAAAGCTTCTTGCCGATGTCGAGGAAAAAATTGTATTATTGGAAAAAACAACGCAGGAATTAGAAACAGAGGCAGCAAATTTGCCGGAACTTGTGCAGCAGGATAAAGAACTTGCCGGGAAGCTGTCATTGTTACAGGAAATGCTGCAGACAGAAACGCAGTGGAAAGCAAGCGAAAAGGAGCGTGAGCAAGGACAGCAGAAGCTGAGGATTTTGCTGGAGGATTACCAGAAAAAGAGCCGGGAACATGACAGGAGCTATCAGATGTTTATTGAAGACCAGGCAGGATTTCTGGCACAGAATCTTGCCGAGGGAGAGCCCTGTCCGGTCTGCGGTTCGCGGGAACATCCGCATAAGGCAGCATGTTCCGGGGCGGCAGTCAGCAGTCAGCAGGTGGAGGAAGCAAAACTGGCAAGGGAACAGGCAGATAAGGCACTGCAGGAATACCGGGAACAGTTTCAGAAAGTTCAGGAGCGATGCGAACAGCTGAAATCGTTGCTTTGGCGGGATGGGCAGCGGATGTTTAGCGAAGAATATCAAGCGGGAATGGCGGAATCTGCGCTGCAGTCGGCTTTGCAGGAGAGAAAGCAGCTAAATATCCGTCTGGAAGCCTGTAAACAGAAAGTAGAATTTCTGGCACAGAAGCGGGAGAAACTTGAGGATGAGAAATGCACAGCCGTAACATTGAAAGAACAGTCAGAAGCGTTGAAGGAGGAACAGTTTAAGGCAGCCCTTGCCTTTGAAAAAGCAGAACAGGCGCGGGAAGATTTACAGGCGGAACTGCCCTTTGAAAAGGAAGAACAGGTTCAGGAACAGCTTGCAGTTCGCGAGAAAGAGCAGCAGAAATTGGAAACAGCAAAGTCTAAGGCAGAACAAGAACTGCAGGAATTGCGGGAAGCATTGGCAGCCAATCATGCTGCGTTAAAAGAACAGCAGAAAAATTATGAACTTTTAAGACAGCAGACAGAGGGAAAACAGCCCATGGAGACGGCGGAACTGACCGAGCAGATAACAATGCTGAAACAGCAGGTGCAAACGCTGGAGAAAGAGCTGCGCAGCCTTGTCAGCATGGTCGAACAAAACCGCACCTCGAAACAGAATCTTGTGGTCTTTTACCAGGAGCGGGAACGTCTGAAAGAGCAATATAAATTGATTGGAAATTTAGACCGCACAGTCAATGGAAATCTTGCAGGTCAGGCGCGCATGGACTTGCAAACGTATGTGCAGCGCAAGTATTTCCGGTATATTATTGGAGAGGCAAACCAAAGGCTGGTGAAGATGAATGGCGAGCAGTTCATGCTGCAATGCCGGGACATGGAAAACCTGGGGAAGCAGGGAGAAGTAGGGCTGGATTTGGATGTTTATGATTTGGTCGCGGATAAGGTACGGGATGTCAAAACATTGTCCGGCGGAGAATCGTTTCTTGCCGCCCTTTCCATGGCGCTGGGGATGGCGGACGTGATAGGAAAGAGCGCGGGCAGAATCCATCTGGACACGATGTTTATTGACGAGGGATTTGGCTCTCTTGATGAGGAGGCGAGGCACAGGGCGATTTGCATTCTCAATGAATTGGCCGGAAATACGCGGCTGGTGGGTATTATTTCCCATGTGACGGAATTAAAAGAACAGATGGATAAAAAACTTATCATCAGCAAAAATGACCGGGGCAGCCATGCCCACTGGGTGATAGATAACTAGTACGGTTAAAACGCTGCTTAATACAGTATTTCCTTAGGTTTTATCCGTGTTTTTTATGGAAAGGAGAATGGAAGAATGAAGATTGTATTTTTAGATGCCAAATCCATTGGCGAGGACATTGATTTGTCCGGTTATGAGAAACTGGGGGAGGTGGTGAAATATGATTTTTCCACACCGCAGGAGGCGAGTGAGCGGGTCAGGGATGCTGATGTGCTTGTGCTCAACAAAGTCCCTGTCAACGAAGAGACAATAGGCAAAGCGCATAAGCTGAAATTAGTGTGCGTCACGGCGACCGGCACGAATAATCTGGACAAGGAATATTTGGACAGCCGTAACATTGCCTGGCGCAATGTGGCAGGATATTCCACGGAGTCCGTGGCACAGCATACGTTTGCCATGCTGTTTTATTTGCTGGAACACCTTCCCTATTATGACGAGTATGTGAAGTCGGAAAAATATGTGGAGGACCGGATGTTTACCCATTTTGACCGCAAGTTTTCTGAGATTTGCGGTATGACCTGGGGAATTATCGGCATGGGAGCCATTGGCAGGCGTGTAGCGGAATTGGCGAAACTGTTCGGCTGCAAAATCCTCTATTATTCCACCACCGGGAAGAATAACCAGCCGGGTTATCAGCGCGTTTCGTTTTCAGAATTGCTGGAACAGTCGGATATCGTGTCCGTCCATGCGCCGCTGACGGCGGAGACGGAAAATCTCATGGATGAAGCGGCGTTTTCCAGAATGAAGAAATCAGCGATTTTCCTCAACCTGGGCAGGGGCCCAATCGTTTCGGAGGAGGCTTTGGCAGTTGCGCTGGAATCCGGGGAAATCCGCGCAGCCGGGCTGGATGTGCTCTGTGCAGAACCGATGAGCCGGGAGAATCCCTTAAAGCGCATCAAGGACAGCGACAGGCTCTTGATTACGCCGCATATTGCCTGGGCAAGCCTGGAAGCGAGGACCAGGCTGATGGAGATTATCCTGGGGCAGATTCGGGAGTTTTTTGCGGTGGAATAGGGGTATGGCATATAAAAGCAAATAAAAATTTTAACTGGGAATCGCGCAGTCCAGCCCGCTGTGGTATGAATTGCTCCCCAGCTTGCCCAGTAAGGCTTTCGTTTGTCTCTGTTCTTCAGAGGTATAAAGCGGCGTATGCACAAGGCGGCTGAAATCCCCAAGGATTTCCAGATATCTTGTCTGGGCTTTCTTCATTAAGTCAAAGAAAGACTCGGTTGAAATGCGGGATTTGTCCCAGGGGTTTTCCCATGGCTGGTGCAGGAGGTTCAGCGGGTCTGTGTGGACGGTCAGGGTATCGCTGGCAATCAGTGTGGTCAGCAGGGGATAGCCCAGAACCAGTGTCTCCAATTTACCGCCGATGGCTTTCTTCCTGCCGGAAGGATCGTGCAGCCATTTTACCCCAAGCTGCATGGAGCGGATGGCAGCGCAGATGGTGATATAATGGATGTTCAGCTGCGGATATGTCTTCTTGTACACATAGTGCAGCATGGACGCGATGGTGTGGAACTGCCGGCGTGTCAATTGGATTGTACTGTCCTGCCGGAATGCAGAGGGCAGTCGGTGCTTGCAGAACTGCAGCAATTCCGTATCGATATCCGTCTCCAGGCTCATATGGTTCCCATGGTAGCGTCCGTTCTTCTCTGTGAAATCTGTCTTCCAGTAAACATAAGGGTGGCAGTGGGTGTCCAGCGTGTAATGCCCTAAGAATCCTGCGATGTAAGTTTCCGCTATCCTGCGTTCTTTCAGGCTGTGGAACAGTTTGCGGCTATCTATCAGGTGTTTCAGGAATTCTCCGGTCTTGTCGGTGTGTGCCACTGCGCCAATATTATTGTGGTGTATGGCGTAAGAGGGCAGGAAATAAAAGAAGACGTCCGGTCCCTGCAGCCCAAGGCTGTAGGCGGTGCGGTTGTCATGGATAGCTTGTCTGAAAGAATCGTTGTCAAGTTGTCTGTAGGTATTTAACCCAAAAAGGTAATGTGTCGTAAATCCGGGCATGGTTTTTGTCCTTAATTTCTAATATTATTCTTTAAACAGTTACATTTGCATTATTTTGCAGCATATTTATTTTATCCCATTTGCGGGGATTTGTATACAGGGAAATAGCGATTGACAAATGAGAACGTGGGTTCTAATATATTAATAAAATATCTTATTGCGTATAGATGAGGAGGAGTTCGGTGGTGGTTAAGCAATTAACAGATACACGATTGTATAAAAAGTTAAAAACCGGCTATGAAGGTACGGATGCTGCCATGGCAGAGAAGATACTTGGCGTCCTGGAGAGATTATGCAGCAAAGCAAGTGACAGAATGAAAAAGAGCGTTTCTCTGCATAAGGAGTATACACTCCACGATGAAGTCCATCTCGTGAGGGTTACGGAACTGATGGCGATGATTTTGGGAGAAGCTGGTATAAACGTATTAAATCCAATGGAAATTATGCTGCTGATCCTTGCGGCATATTACCACGATATAGGTATGGTGTTAGAGGACTCCGATATCGAGAACCTTAACAGCAACCAGGAGTTTCTTACGTTTCGAGAAAATTGGAAAGTGAATCATCCGTCCTATAAAGAAACCTTGCAGCAAATGCGCAGGAGTAAAAACAATGATGTTGTCGAGCGGTGCGCAAATGTCATCTACATGCTGGATGCTTCCATTCTGACAGAATATATCAGAATCAACCATGAGAATTTGTCACGCCAAATCATCGAACAGGAAGCCTTGAATAACGATTTGTGGGAAATCGAAGAAGTTGGTTTTTCCTATTTGCTTGCTGAAATAGCGGAGTCGCATACATTGCCGATTGCGGAGATTTCTGATTATAAAAAGTATCCGGTAGACGAAAGGTATCTGTCGTATAATATCAATGTGCAGTATCTGTGCGTAATCTTAAGGCTGGCGGATATTCTGGATTTTGATAAGGAGCGGACGCCCGATGAATTGTATAGAACGATAAGTTTTACAAACAGTATCAGCATCCAAGAGTGGGAGAAGCACCGCTCGGTTGTAGGTTGGGAGATATCGGATTCCATTATCCGTTTTACGGCACATTGCACCCATCCGGCATATCAGCGGACTATTTACAGGTTTATGGATGATATAGAGGATGAATTAGTTCAGTGCCATGAACTGGTGAGGAATTTCCCGGAGAGATTAAGCGCCTATCAATTGAATATCCCTGTCAGGGTCAACAGAGATGGGATAAGGGCGAAAAACAATGCATATCTCTATCATGACTTGGAGATTTCAATATCACGAGACGAGATTGTCAAATTATTGATGATGGATGAATTGTATGGGAACAAATCTTTGTGTATCCGGGAATTGCTGCAGAATTCCCTGGATGCGTTGAGACATAGAAAGATTCTGTTTCAGAGCGTTGGTATTGGCTGGGAAGCCGGGAAAGTTACATTCAGGCAATATCTGGATGAGTATGGAAGAATCAATTTAGAATGCCAGGACAACGGAATCGGTATGGATGAAAGGATTGTCAGTTCCTATCTGACAAAGGCGGGCAGAAGTTATTATAAATCACCAGAGTTTGAACAACTGCGCCTGGAACTGAAGAAGAAGGGCATTGACTTTCATCCGTGCTCGCAATTTGGCATCGGTTTTATGTCCTGCTTTATGATAGGCGATGAGATACATATCCATACGCGCAGAGATTATGGCGATGGGAAAGCGCATGGAACGCCGCTTGTCATAGAGATGAACGGCATAAGCGGAATACTGCTGATAAGGGAAGGGGAGGAAAGCCAGCCCATTGGCACGACAGTGCGGATTATTGGGAAAGAAAAGCCCGGGTACTTCGATGAATGGGTAGATAAGATACGGCTGCTGGATGTTTTGGATGGTTATGCCTTGGAATGCGAGTTTCCGATTGAAGCAAGGTGTGAAATCGAAGAGATACAGGGGGAGTGTACGATATTGCCCCATACGTTGGTAAATAAGACGGTATTGGAAATCCCCAAGCTGGAAAACAGTATCCGTATATACGAATATGATATGAATCAAATCAATCACAATTTACACGGAAAAATGCGGGTTTCCTTTTTGAAGGACAAAGATGGAAAAATAACTTTAAAAAATGATGCGGCAGAATTAACGAAATCTGCTGAATATGATATTTTTGTTTTTCAATATGGAAATAAAGAAATTGATGTTGATTTTTATGAATATTCTAGTATATGCTGTGATGGAATACTCGTCTGTGGTCTGCCGGGGCGGGATAGAAATAAATTTGATTTTAGGAGTATAGGAATGAAATCGAATTTATTTTCGTTAGGC